>NZ_KZ454876.1:0-190372 GCF_002792415.1 Marinomonas sp. BSi20584 | reverse complement strand
ATAAACAAAAAGACACCGGAGTGTCTTTTTGTTTATCTCAATTACTTAGGCATCGCCCATCAACAGCTACAACACAAACAAGTGATGCTTTTTCTTACCTAATTTAACGAGGAAGTACTTCCCGAAATAACCATTTGCAGCAGTGAAGATATCAGCAGCTGTCATATTGTCACTCAACCCCTTAGCCACGCCATTTACAAAAACAGAATCTCGCTGAAGAGCATCCTTGACCTGCTTGCCACTAGCAGCTAATCCGGCATCCGCCATTAGACTAGTAAGGGGCGTTTCAACAAGATCAATACCCGCCAAAGAACTGCTCGGCAAACCATCAAGCTGAATTTGCTCAAGATCTTGCTCACTTAATTGATCAGCCTCACCACTAAACAAAGCATTAGTAATACGCTCCGCTGCTTGCAGACCTTCTTCACCATGAACAAGTTTAGTCGCTTCTCGTGCAAGAATAGCTTGCGCCTGAGGCTTGCCACCACTTTCTTTATCTGCATTTTCAATTGCATCAATCTCAGCAAGATCTAAGAAAGTAAAGAATTTCAAAAATTTATAAACATCGGCATCGGCAGTATTCATCCAAAATTGATAAAAAGCGTACTGACTTGTTTTGGAAGAATCCAACCAAACCGCACCAGATTCCGTTTTACCAAATTTGGTTCCATCAGATTTTGTAACCAAAGGAACAGTTAAACCAAATGTTTGAGATTGATTTTGACGACGAGATAGATCGATACCACCTACTATATTCCCCCACTGATCACTGCCACCTATTTGAAGGGTACAATCATAGGCTCTATTCAATTCAGCAAAATCCATTCCTTGCAACAATGCATAAGAAAATTCAGTAAAAGAAATACCAGCGCCTTCTCTGTTAAGGCGCTGCTGAACAGATTCTTTATTGATCATTGCATTAACAGAAAAGTGCTTACCGATATCCCTCAAGAAATCCAACACACTCATTTCGCCAGCCCAATCGAGGTTATTAACAACTCGAGCAGGATTAGACACATCATCAAATTTTACAAATTGACTTACTTGGCCACGAATTTTTTCTGCCCAACTTGCAACCACATCGGATGTATTCAATTGACGTTCAGCCGCTTTAAAGCTTGGATCTCCTATAAGGCCTGTCGCACCACCAACCAAAGCAATTGGGTTATGCCCAGCATCTTGAAAACGTTTTAGCACAAGAAGAGGAACAAGATGCCCCAAATGCAAACTATCTGCGGTTGGATCAAAACCACAATAAAGAGTACGACTTCCACCATCAAGATGTTTTTTTAGCTCATCTTCTGCCGTCATTTGGGCGATAAGTCCACGAGCTTGCAAGTCATTCAAAAGGTCTTTACTGCTTACAGTCATTATTTTGATCCATATCCTAGTTAGTTTATCGTACTTAAGCATTCAATTATAAAAGTAATGTTGGTAGGATTATAAGGCTTTTATTAAAGATTTTTAGGTACGCATTTTGATCAAGCTATTACCAACAAAGCATTTACTCCTAATTTCAGGGATAAGCGCACTCCTCGCCATAGTACTTATAGCACTCCCTGACGAGGAAACCATCGATAACAATCTAATTTCCCTCGAAGCAAACTTTGAGGTGATAGACCAGTCTCAGCTAATGCTGCAGGACTTGCAAAAACTCACGCCCAAAAGTAGCACAATCCCTTTAACAACCTTTTCGCCCAACAATACAAACTCTACCTACGATATTCCTGCACCTGACACCTTGGTAAAAAAGAGCAGCCCAGCAACATTTAAAGAACAATCTGTTGAAGTAAAATCTGGCGACTCCCTATCAAAACTATTAGCTAACGAAGGTATATCAGCACAAGACATTTACAAAGTATCTCTGGCTGACAAAAAACAAAAAACCTTGCTGCAAATGAGGCCAGGACAAACAATCAACTTCACGACTAATGAAACATCTGGAGAACTCACTCAGTTAACACTTATCCTTAACCGCTTAGATAGCGTAACCTTTGAGCGAAATGATGATAAATTCAATAGAACAGAATCCTCCAGAACACCAGAAATTGTCCAAGCCTACAAAGAGGCAGAAATCAATAACTCATTATTTGTTGACGGACTAAGATCAGGAATCGATCAACCCTTATTAATTGAGTTAGCAAATATTTTTGGCTGGGATATAGACTTTGCCTTGGACATTCGAAAAGGTGACAGTTTAAGCATGTTATATGAAGAAAAGTATCTTGATGGTGAAAAAATCGGACATGGAAACATCATAGCTGCTCAGTTTATCAACAATGGCCGAACCTATCAGGCAATTCGCTACCAAACAGAAAAAGGAGCAAATTATTATACCCCTGATGGATTGGCAATGCGCAAAGCCTTTATACGAACACCTGTTGATTTCACAAGGATTTCATCAAAATTCAATCCAAACAGATTACACCCTATTTTCAAAACCAGTCGTCCGCACAGAGGTGTTGATTATGCAGCCGCAAGCGGAACTCCAGTAAAAGCGGCTGGAGATGGCAAAATATCCTTTGCGGGAAAACAAAACGGTTATGGCAATGTTGTGATTATCGATCACGGTAAAGGTTACCAAACCCTTTACGCTCATTTGAAAGGCTTTTCAAAGGGGACAAAACGTGGCGCCAGAGTTCAGCAGGGCAATATAATTGCCTACGTAGGACAAACAGGCTGGGCGACAGGCCCACACCTTCACTATGAGTTCAGAATAAACGGAACCCATAAAAACCCAGTAACTGTTAAATTACCAAATGACGATCCAATGCCTAAAAACGATTTGAAAAACTATCTACCTTATGCAAAGCAGGTAGTCGCTACATTATCGAATTCACATTCACCATCGTTTGCGCAAAAACTCGCCTCTTTAAAAGAATAACACCACCACTTTATAATTTCACATAGAGCCAGCGTGACTTACACACTGGCTACTTAACCTACTACATTTATCCCACACACGAAACCAGCCTCGAATTGCCACCTCCCCCACTCTACAGCAGAAGAAGACACCTTACTTATCACCGATTATAAGACAAAGTAAGCACCCACAAAAAAGCCCATCTACAAACACTAGACAGGCCCTTCTACTACGATTAACTTTAACTAAGCGACACCTACACTATAAAGCCTTAGCTTTATATACAATACCTGGGTGACACTGAACAATCTCAAAATAATCAGATAGACCACTCAGTGCTTCAGATCCACCAAGAAATAAATAACCTCCAGGCTTTAAAGAGGCATGCATTCTTTTCAAAATATCCAATTTAAGATCAACGGTAAAATAAATCAGCACATTACGACAGAAGATCACATCAAATTTACCTAGCATCGAAAATGATTCAATAAGATTCAAGTACTTAAATTCAACACGCGCACTCAAGTGCGGCTTAATTTTCCAAGTCAAATCATTCACTTTATCAAAGTACCGACGCTGTAAATCCGCACCAAGTCCACGAGCAATAGCCAAGCTGTCATATTCACCCTGCTTAGCATGCTGCAAAATATTAGTACAAATATCTGTCGCTACTATTTTTTCACCCGCTTTCAAAACGCCAGGTCGAGACGCTTTAAACTCCTCTATAACCATACTTATAGAGTAAGGTTCTTGACCGGTAGAAGATGCAGCAGACCAGATTCTTAGAGGTGCCACTGTCATTTCAGGCAGCACTTTGTCTTTTAAAATCGTAAACGGGTGCGTATCCCTAAACCAAAGAGTTTCATTTGTCGTCATTGCATTAATGACTTCTTCTTTTAGCTTAGATCCCCCCAACCTCTCCAAAGCATCTACTAACTGCTCAATTTTAGAAAAACCTTCTCTCTCTAAAATTTTTCCCAAGCGACTGGCGACCAAATATTGCTTATTATCACTCAGCGAGATCCCACATACTTTCTGCAAGTAATCTCTAAACCTGATATAACCATTAGGTGTAATTGCATTTGTACTACTGAGCATTAAAACTCCATAAGTGACAGGTTCAATAAATAAAGCCCCACATAAAGGGCCTAAACATTACTCTGATTGCACCTGCACTGTCTCTATAGCCAATCGAGCCAATTCATCTGGTTGGAACTTCGCCAAAAAGCCATCAGCTCCTACTTTTTTAACCATTGCTTCATTAAACACACCACTCAAAGAGGTATGAAGAAGAATAAATAGATCTTGCAACCGACTATCATTACGAATCGCAGTTGTTAACGTATAACCATCCATCTCAGGCATCTCTATGTCAGATATAACCATAGAAAACTCCTTAGTTACATCCTTACCTTCTGCAACCATATTTTGAAGATAAGTAAGCGCTTCACGACCATCACATAAAACTGTCGTAGCAAAACCAACCTGTTCCATACAACGTTTAATCTGCTTACGAGCAACAGAAGAATCATCCACGATAAGAATATGATGCTTTTGTGCATTCTCTGTCACACCAGCATTCACAATACCTTCTGAGATATCCTGACGAGTAGGAGCAACTTCAGAAAGAATCTGCTCAACATCAATAATCTCCACCATTTCTTTGTCAACCTGACAAACGGCTGTCAGGTAATTATCATTCGACAATCCTTTTGGTGGTGGCTGAATATCACTCCAATTCATGTTTACAATGCGCTCTACACCACGCACTAAAAAACCCTGAATTCGACGATTATATTCAGTAATAATCACAAAACATTGACTAATATTTTCGATTGGGCTCGCACCTGTAGCCAGTCCTAAATCTAAAATAGGAATAGTACCGCCACGAATATGAGCAACACCTCTAACCACAGGAGAACTATGAGGCATAGTGGTTAATTTAGGACACTGCAGCACTTCTTTCACTTTAAAAACGTTGATGCCATAAATTTGCTTACCATTTAAGCGAAACAACAGCAATTCAAGTCGATTTTCCCCTACGAGCTGTGTACGTTGGTTAACAGTATCCAGAACTCCAGCCATAAACGCCTCCAAAATGTGTAAACATTATACTGAGGTATCACCTCAAAATTGTTAAAATGTATCATCCAATGATAAAGTGAATTCAAATAATTTACTAACTATCTTATTTATAACGTAATAATAAACAAAGAGAACAAATCATGCGAATCATAAGGCTAAGCATAGCGTTCATTTGTTTCCAAACTGGTTTTACATTTGCCATAACGACTGAAGAACAAATTAACCACTACATAAATCAAGTAGAGATTCCTCGGTTATCAGAAATATACCCTGATGCAGCCATAAGCATCACATTAAACAATCTTGCCGCACTCAACTACTTGCCTGATTGTGAAAACGAATCAATTCAGATCAACAATCAAAGACCAGACGCTACCAAACGCACAAACTATGAAGTCAGCTGTGACTCACCAACTTGGAAGTCCTACGTACCAGTAACTCAGTCCATAATGATTCCAGCAATAAAAACCATCACCCCAATCAACCGAGGCCAAGCCATCAGCAAATCAAACACCGATGTGGGAGAAGTGGACATTTCCAGCCTAAGAGGACATGTTTACACTAAAAAAAACCCACCTTACGGCCTAATTGCTTCACGCAACTTGCGCATAAACACAGTCATCACTGACGATCTAACCAATCAGCCAACCTTAGTTAAAAAAGGCGACTCAGTACTAATAACAGCAAGCAGTGGTACCATTATAGTCCGAATGAACGGTGTTGCTTTAGAAAATGGTGTCAAAGGCCAACAAATTCGAGTCAAAAACACAAGTTCTGAACGAATTATATACGCCAAAGTTGTAACTGACAGTGAGGTTCTTGTAAACTATTGAGTACAGACTGATCGGCAATGAATAAATACTCTTTTCTGGGGCTTTTTATTAAAGTTCTTATAGACCCAGCCGACAACATAGACAGGCAAATCATTAAAGGGCGGAAAACCCAATGGCAATACATTTTACAGGTCTATCAAACCAGAGCACGATCAACAAAAGTGAACGATCGCAAAAAGATGATGCGACAAATAGCGCAACGGACAAACAAAGCTCAGTTCAAAGCGGTGGCACATTGGCAGAAGACACCGTGAAATTAAGCGGCACTGCACAAACTCTTCAAAGTCAGCAGTCTAAAATTAGCAGCTTACCTGATGTTGATATGGATAAAGTGGAACAAATTAAAAACGCTATTGCAGCAGGCGAGTACAAAATAGATACCCAGAAGCTAGCAAATAATATGGCTTCTATGGATTCGCTATTCTAGACTGTAACTCCTATACAGTTTGTAAACGGTTTGTCTTATGATTCCTATCGCACCTATATTTATCAGAAGCAAAGAGATATTAGAAAAACTCTCTTCGCTTCTTGATGAAGAGCGTTTAGCTTATGGGGAACTGAACAGCGAAGTAATCATCAGCCTATCCGAGCAAAAACAAACCCTTCTTGATGAAATGAATCAGCTTAATGAGAAAAGAGTCAACATTCTCATTAAATTTGATATTGTCGACCGAAAAAAACCTACTGAAACAGAATTCAAAAACTGGTTAAGCCTACAAGACAGCTCAATGGACAACGTTCGCCTATTAATGCAAGAGTGCGAAACATTACTCAAAAAATGTAAAACACAAAACAACACTAACGCTCGAATCCTTAACACCTTACAAAAGCGTAACAAGCATCTTTTCGAATTACTCCAAGGCCATAGCAGCAAAAACAAAGTCTATACAGCCAGAGGCTCTACACGCCCAATAAGCAGCAAACATACATTAGGCCGAGCTTAAAAAACCATAAGAATCAACATCATACTTAGTTGTCATTTGTATTTCAGTCGTAATTAATGTATAAATCTCAACTTGCAGCACGTCCTCATAGGTAAACAGGATATACCGGCCGCCTCCTAAGCAGCTATTCCAGGTTCGAGTCCTGGTGGGGACACCAACACATTAAGCACTGCAAAAAACTAAAAAAGAGCCTCTTAGCTCTTTTTTTAAATACTTTTATAAAGCAATACCTTATTCCGCCTCAATCACCTCAAAGCTATGAACAATTTTCACACCACCTCTCTCTAACATTAGAGAAGCAGAGCAATACTCTTCTGCAGACAATTTAACTGCTCGAGCAACAACACTTTCCTTCAAGTTACGACCAGTAACGACAAAGTGCACTCGAATTTCAGTAAACACCGCAGGGACACTATCAGCTCGATCAGCATCAATTTGAGCAACACAAGAAACCACATCTTGACGAGATTTCTTTAAAATCCCAACCACATCATAAGAAGTACAACCACCCAAGCCTGCAAGCAAAAGCTCCATAGGTCTTGGGCCGGCCACTTGATTTCCATCGATTTCCACTTTAAAACCAGAACCGGTTTCAGCGGTAAAATGCACATCTTCTTGCCAACTAACATTTGTCTTCATCATTCAACCTTACTTGATTCTGTCATGACTGAAACTATCATAATTACGACTGGAACAACTCAGCCAATTTTTCACCTGGGTCATCGGCGCGCATAAAAGCCTCGCCAACCAAAAACGCATGAATACCTTTTTGCCTCATCAAGGCCACATCATCACGAGTATGAATCCCGCTTTCTGTAACAATCAAGCGGTCGGAAGGCACACTGTCCATCAATTCAAACGTATGATCTAAACTAAGCTCAAAGGTATGAAGATTTCGGTTATTGATACCAAGCAATTCAGTCTGAGTATATTCCAAAGCCAAATCCAACTCTGGACGATTATGTACCTCTACCAAAACATCCATACCAAGATCACGAGCAATTTGATCTAGCTCTCGCAATTTATCACCACTTAGGCACGCAGCAATCAATAAAATACAGTCTGCACCAATCGCCCTAGCTTCTAGCACCTGATACTCATCGACAATGAAATCCTTGCGAATAACAGGTAACTTACATGCTGCACGAGCCTCAACTAGATAATCTTCATGACCTTTAAAGAAATCACTGTCTGTTAGAACAGACAAACAAGCCGCACCTGATCTTTCGTAGGATCTAGCAATGTCAGTTGGGATAAAAGGCTCGCGCAATACACCTTTACTAGGGGAAGCTTGCTTAATTTCAGCAATAACACCAGATTTACCGATAGCTATTTGATGTCTTAATGCATGAGCAAAACCACGAGGGGCGTTATGAACATTAGCTACAGACGCTGCAACCTCTAAATTTCCATACGGTGTATGAGATTTACGTTCGGTAATTTCTTCATACTTTCGCGCTACAATCTTCTTTAAAATTGTCGGTGTTTCTATTTGCATTAGGTTACTGCTCCTATAATTACAGTGAGTCAGGACTCATAAAACAACGCGTGAAACTAGCTAATTCAGACATCTTGACTTTGGCTGTACCACCGCCAATCACATCTTCCGCAATATTCACACCTTCTGCTAAAGTATCAGCAATACCTGAAACATAAATCGCCGCGCCAGCATTTAAAGCAACAATATCCCTGGCAGGGTTTATTTTCCCCTTACCATCCAGTGCCATTTTTACTAAAGCAAGGCTTTCAGATGCATCAGCAGCTTGAATCGTATCAATAGATTGCAATGGAATGCCAAAATCTTCTGGTGAAATTTTATACTCTAAAATTTCACCATTTTTTAACTCCGCCACATAAGTTGGTGCAGCGATACTAATCTCATCTAAGCCATCTTCAGAGTGAACAACCATAACATGCTCACTACCCAGAGCTTTCAATACTTCAGCAATAGGACGAACCCACTTCTGATGAAAAACCCCCATGACCTGACATTTTGCATTAGCAGGGTTAGTCAATGGACCAAGCAAATTAAAAATGGTTCGAGTAGCCATTTCCTTACGAGGACCAACTGCATATTTCATAGCTGAATGATGATTAGGCGCAAACATAAAACCTAAACCTATCTCTTCAACACATCGGCAAACCTGCACAGCATCAAGACCAAGGTAAATACCCGCTTGCTCCAGCACATCTGCACTACCGGATTTCGAAGACACGGAACGCCCGCCGTGTTTAGCAACCTTCCCCCCCGCTGAAGCAACAACAAACGCAGACGCTGTAGATACGTTAAACAAGTTGCCACCATCACCGCCAGTGCCGCATGTATCAACCACATGTTCAAGATCCAAATGTACCTTGCTCGATAACTCTCGCATCACCTGCGCCGCAGCGGTAATTTCTTCGACCGTCTCACCTTTCATTCTTAGGCCAATTAAAAATCCGCCTATCTGTGCTGGCGTGGCTTTTCCCGTCATGATGTCATGCATCACTATTTGCATCTCGTCGCCGCTCAAATCTTGGCGTTCAACAACAGCAGCAATCGCCTTTTGAATATCCACCAGCCTCTCCTATCGTATTAAAACTATCGTGTTAAGAAATTGGCCAATAAAGCATGACCTGCTTCAGTCAGAATCGACTCAGGATGAAATTGCACCCCTTCAACGGCAAGTGTTTTATGTCGAATTCCCATAATTTCCTCTCTATCACCCTCTGCATTTTGACTCCAAGCGGTTACTTCTAGGCAATCAGGCAATGAGTCTGCTGAAACGACCAAGGAATGGTAGCGTGTTGCAGTCTGCGGGTTTGGCAAGCCAGAAAACACAGAGGTATTTTGGTGATAAATTAACGAGGTTTTACCATGCATGACATTTTTAGCACGAATTACCTCTCCACCAAAGACCTGACCAATACTTTGATGGCCTAAGCAAATACCCAATATTGGAATTTTCCCTGCAAATGTCGTGATTGCAGCCAGAGAAATCCCCGCTTCGTTAGGTGTGCAAGGCCCCGGTGAAATCACTAAATGCGATGGAGCAAGGCGCTCAATATCTTTAATGCTAATCTCATCGTTACGATAAACCTGTACATCCATCCCTAACTCACGAAAATATTGCACAAGGTTGTAAGTAAAAGAGTCGTAGTTATCAATCATCAATAACATAAAGAAGGGGCGCGCCTATAAAACAATATTGATCTACTAATGTTAGAATCCGCAGAAACTGACACAAAAAACGAAATGCATTGACGAATAATAAAAACATGCATTTTAAAGTGCGCTAAATTCTACACTGTCAGGAACACTCTGTCTCGCCAGACCTTACACTTCATAAGATCCTAACCGTTCAAAGAGCATACACTAATCACTAATCTCCCCATCAAATGACACCATAATTTACTATTTTTATTTCAGCATTTTGGAAGGTTTTAAATAATACCGTGTAAAAACAAAGCCTTGTTTGATATACAAGAGGTTATACCGCACACTAGAAAGCATGTTATCTTTACCGTCATTATTCAGTGTTTTAAGGATGCCCTGTGCATAGCCAAGTCGCCGCCCTCATCGAAACCCTCATACATGACGAGCACTCTCCAGAGTCCATTAACAAGGCCATTTCAGAGTTAACACCGGACGATGTGGCATTAGCGCTTGAATCCATTCCGCTTACCCAACGCCGGCAAGCATGGGCAAATATCAAACAGGCCAACCGACTTGATATTTTGGTTGAAATGCGTGGAGAGTCTCGACAGCTACTATTAAGAGAGCTAGATGACTCAGAAATAGAAGCTTTATTCACTGATGTCGATGCCGAAGACCTACTCGAAATAACGGACTCGCTACCAGACCGCCTTGTAGACATCGCCTTAAAGCAGATGGACAACAAACAACGCGAATATTACCAGCAAGGTATTGTTTACAACGATGATGTTGTTGGCCGTTGGATTGACCACGAATTATTAATCGCCTCTCAATCCATCCGCGCCTCTGAAGCTCTTAGACTGCTAAAAAAGAACACGCCAGATTACACAGATATGGTGTATTTGGTGAACAGAACTGGCCGTTGGGTTGGTTGCGTGAAGTTTGACCGTCTATTCAAGGCTCAAGGCCACGAACCAATTTCAAGTTTGATAGATGAGGGTTGCTCCTTTATCCACGCCGATACAGAACTAACAAAAGCTGCAGAGCAACTCGAACGATCGTCGCTATCAGCACTACCTGTGGTGGATGACAATCAAATTCTATTAGGTCGTTTCCACGCAGGACTTGCCATGGAAACATGGCGCTTAGAGCACGAAGCTCAGCAAATGTCGACAGCAGGCCTAAATGAAGAATCTGATTTATTTGCACCAGTAAAACGCAGTGCAGCAACTCGTGGTATTTGGCTTGGCATAAATTTACTGACGGCATTTTTAGCCTCAGCGTTTATCGGGCTATTTGAAGCCACACTTCAACAGGTCGTTGCATTAGCAGTATTAATGCCAGTTGTTGCCTCCATGGGTGGTATCGCAGGCAGTCAAACATTGACGTTAATTGTCCGAGGCTTAGCCCTGGGACAAATAACTCGCAGCAACTTAAAATCTTTATTATCAAAAGAATTAAAAGTAGGCGGATTAAACGGCATATTATGGGCCATTGTAATTGGTGTAGTGACTTTATGGTGGTTCGAAAGCCCAATGCTTGGCATGGTGATCGGCTTAGCTATTATCGTCAACATTATAATGGCTGCCCTGTCTGGCGTTCTAATACCAGTATTACTAGATAAATTACGTATTGATCCAGCGCTCTCTGGATCAGTCATTTTAACCACTGTGACAGATATAGCTGGTTTTGTTGCCTTCTTGGGATTGGGCACTTTATTACTTATTTAAGTAACACAACTAGCATAACCTCTAATCAGAGCCATTCACGAACAAGACAAAGGTATAGAGAAGCATAATGAACTGGGAAACAATGCAAGTATATTTAGGCTTGGGCGACACTAAAATGCACTGGGTTGTCCGAGTATTTTTAGTTGTACTTGGTACACTAATTGTTAATTTTATTGCCACCCGCATTTTAATGCGTATAGACAAACAACTCGAAAAAACCAAAACACCTTGGGACAATGTCTTAATTCATGCAGCACAAAAACCTGTTGGGGTCTTTGTATGGTTGGCTGGTTTGAGCATTGCCGCTGAAATTTCCGGTACAGAAGTTGACCCTAATTTTTCATCACTTATCCATGCAATTCGTGAAGTCGGCGTTATCGTTATACTGACTTGGTTCGTATTGCGCTGTATATCTGAAAGCGAAAGAACACTTACCAACTCAAGCAAAATAACCACTAACGTTGACTACACAACGGCCAGCGCAATCAGTAAATTATTACGTGCATCCGTTATCATCACCTCAGTTTTAGTTATCTTGCAAACACTAGGTTATAGCATTTCCGGCGTATTGGCATTTGGTGGTATAGGCGGTATTGCCGTAGGCTTCGCAGCTAAAGATTTACTCGCCAACTTCTTCGGTGGTTTGATGGTATATTTAGATCGACCATTTGCTATTGGCGACTGGATTCGCTCACCAGATCAAAATATTGAAGGTACAGTAGAGCATATTGGCTGGCGACAAACACGCATTCGCACTTTCGAAAAACGCCCTCTGTATGTCCCCAACTCCACTTTCTCATTGATTTCGGTTGAAAACCCATCCCGTATGACCCATCGCCGCATAAATGAAACTATTGGAGTACGCTATCGAGACTTCAGTCTTCTACCAACCATTCTGGCAGATATAAAAGACATGGTTGCCAACCATGAAGATTTAGACACAAACGAGACTTATATGGTGAATTTCAATCAGTTCGGTCCATCATCTCTAGACTTCTTTATTTATGCATATACAAAAACCGTAGACTGGCGAACCTACCATAACGTCAAACAAGACGTGCTGTTCAAAGCTATGCAAATTATTGAATCACATGATGCAGAAGTTGCCTTCCCAACCCATACAGTTCACATGGCTGACGATAGCCAAATGACACTATTATCGGAACAGGTGAACTCATCGGAGCAACCTGTAAAAGAGCAGCTTCAGAAAGAGCCATCGCAGAAGGACAAAAGCTAAAGTAATATATTCAATTTTTAAAAACTTAATAACAAAAAAGGCCAAACTAGAAATAGTCTGGCCTTTTTTACATCTCTCACGCCATAAATAAAATCAGACAAGCAACTCAGCTAAATCATCAATTATCGCATCAGCGCCCAGCCCTTTAAGATCAACACCTTGGTTGTAACCATAAGTCACCAAGGCACATTTGAAACCAGCGTTATTTGCAGCTTTAAAATCAGTAATTGAATCACCTATCATCAGACAATTTTCAGGCAAGGCTTCAATTGACTCACTGCAATGCAACAAAGGCATAGCAGATGGCTTCTTCTCTTCTAGTGTGTCGCCACCCAACAACCAACCAAATTGCTCAGTCAGCTCAAAATGATCTAACATAGGTTTCACAAACACACTTGGCTTATTGGTAATCAATGCAACAGGAACACCGTTATGCTTAAAGGCTTTCAGTAAGGCTTTCACATTTGGATAAAGCGTCGTGCCGTCGGTCAAATGCGCATGATAGTGTGTTAGAAAAATACGATACGCTTCTTCCTGTTTTGCAGAATCAATATCTGCCCACTCAAGCGCTTGCTCGATCAATTTAGCAGAACCAAAGCCAACCCAACCTCTAACAAGTTCCTCACCCGCAAGTGGCGCCCCAAGGTCGGCTAAGAAAGCATCTACCGCTCCAGTAATATCAGGCACACTGTCTACTAAAGTACCATCAAGATCCAAGCAAACTAGCTCAGGCCAACCATCAAACCACTTTGAAAAATAGCTAGGCGTTTTCATTAACGTACACTCGCCAATTCTTTGCGCATCGCATCAATCACGGCTTTATAATCTTCTTTACCAAAAATAGCAGAACCCGCAACAAACGTGTCTGCGCCTGCACGTGCGATGTCAGCAATATTCTTTTCACTCACACCGCCATCGACTTCAAGACGAATGTCATAACCGCTGGCATCAATCAAGGCACGAGCTTCGCGTAATTTATCCAGAGTACCAGGTATAAAAGATTGCCCACCAAACCCAGGGTTAACTGACATCAACAACACCATGTCGATCTTATCCATCACATATTTTAAATGCTCGAGAGAGGTTGCTGGATTGAATACCAAACCAGCCTTACAACCGCCGTCTCGAATCATTTGCAAAGAACGATCAATGTGTTCACTGGCTTCTGGGTGAAAAGTAATAATAGAAGCACCCGCTTCAATAAAGTCTCCAATCATGCGATCAACTGGCTTCACCATCAGATGTACATCAATATCAGCGGTCACGCCATGTTTGCGCAATGCTTTACAAACCATAGGACCAATCGTTAAATTAGGAACATAATGATTATCCATCACATCAAAGTGTATGATGTCGGCTCCGGCCTCCAAGACATTGTCGACCTCTTCACCTAATCGAGCAAAATCGGCAGAAAGGATCGAAGGGGCAATGATAAAATCATTCATATCTGACTCCAGCAGTGACACAATAAAGGTCTCATAGTGAAAATTTAGACCGTATTTTAACAAGGCCTTTAAAAGAAGTATTGAAAACAATGAAGAAATTTACTGCACTGCGCCACGCTATCATTGCACTTCTTTCCTTGAGCACAAATACCGCTCTTTTCGCGGAAGAATCACAAGCAGCCCCCGGCAGTACAACTACTCCACAGCAAAATACACCGGCGCAAACAACACCAACACAAAACGCTAAAGAATACATTATCCCCAAGCCGCAGGCTTCTCGAATTAATGCACTGAAAGCTTCGCTAACAATAAGACGTTTAGATCACCAAATTCAAACCTTAGAAGCGAATGCAGAGCCTTTCCTTGCCCTCTATAGACCATCTCTCACCAGCTCAACTCAAGGCTGTGTAATAATGCTGCATTCAGACAACGAACACCCTGATTGGCCAGATGCCATCGCACCATTACGCGATGCCATGCCGGAGCACAGCTGGTGTACTTTATCCCTTGAAGTCCCAGACATTATTAAACGTGCCGAGCCTGTTAAAATAACCACAGCGACAGCAGAAAACACATCATCACCTAAAGAACTTCCTAACCAAACTCTGGTTTTCGCTCGCATACAGGCAACTATCGATTACGCCAAAGCACAAGGAGTAGAACAATTCACTTTTCTTGGCTACGGTACTGGCGCCAGCTATGCCTTAGCATTCCTAGCCGCCAACAAAGACGCAGGCAAAGCATTAACGCTTATCGATATAGAATCCCCTCCGAATCTATCAGACTACGAAGTGGCACAACAAATTCGTCAAATCGCGCAGCCTATCTTAGATTACTATGTCGATAAGACTGGGAACGACCAATTTGCAGTATGGCGCAAACAAGCCGCTAACCAAAGAACAGATAAAGTTGGCGATTTTATCCAAGTAAACGCCTTACCTGATAGAGTCACAGGAAAAAACAGCAAGCAATTATTAATACAGAGAGTTCGTGGCTTTTTAAAGCAAAACACCAATCAAATAAACCAACTAAAATCATTACCTAGCGTAAAAAAAGGGCTTTTCTATGAAAGCCCTATAATCAATTAGATATTAAATTAAGCTCTTATTTACGAGCATTTTTAACCATTTCATAAGCAGATTGAATTTCTTGCGTGCGCTCTTTTGCCAATTCAATCATTTCATCCGGCAACCCCTGTGAACTTAATTTATCAGGGTGATTTTTACTCATCAGACGACGATAGGCCTTTTTAATTTCAGCATCACTCATTTCTGGTGTCACCCCCAGTACATCATAGGCCGCCTTCAGCAGATCTTTTGATCCCACATTACTAGAAGAATAGTTAGAAGAAGACTGGTAGCCCTGTCTAAAGTGCGCTTGCTGCTTAACCTGAATATGCAAAGCCTCAAATTCAGCAACAGATACCCCTAGATACGCACAAACCTGAGACACAAATGACTTTTCTTCGACACTAAAATGACCATCCGCATAAGCAGACACCAACAACACTTCCAATAAAGTGCGTGTCAAATCTCCAGGACCAACGGTCTGCTTAAAAGTATTAAGGACAGCAGCAAGGTCAAAATTTTCAGATTTACCCTCGTTAAACAACTGCTTCGCTTGCTCTTGAGCAGCAGGTGATAAACGCAGACGCTGCATAACAGATTGCGCCAATTGAATTTCTGCTTCAGATACCTGACCATCTGATTTGGCCAAACGCCCCATTAAAAGAAATAATGTGCGAAAAAAAGTTTCTTGTTGAAGGCGCATATCCGCACGACCACGAATTCCACTAAAAGCGCCGCCAGTCTGGGCTCTATCAACGACTCCGCCGACGATAAAGCCCAGTAAAGCGCCTAAAAAACCAGCCAAAATATAGCCTAAAATCGCGCAAACAACTTTCCACATAAAGATATTTCTCCAGAATCGGTAGCCCCTATGGGCCTGCTTAGATTATCATTTGTCTTATTACGTGGAACCGCTTATGGGCAGTATCCGATTTAGGACAATAATTATTGGTGGCAAGTATACCCTGCATGGTTAAGCATTTACGCACCTACGCCTTATTTTTTCAAAGTCTTTTCATATTGCCTCTTGCACAAGCGCAAGTTGATCAATGGGACTGGACTCCCAAAGAATCCCTGACGACTGAGCAGCGAGCGCAGCTAAGTCGATATTGTCAGGGCTCATACATTAGCAACTGGAAAGCAACAGATACAAAGGGAACAAACCTCGCTGCTGACCTCATCGTTCGTGACGAAAATGGTGTAATTCATCTTCAAGGAGAGGCGGAGATCATTCAGCCTCAATCTACCTTGTCTGCAGATGACATTGAAGGTATTCCAGACGATTATTATCTCGCTACAGGAAACGTCACATTACGCAGCGAAAATCAGCTAATCCGCAGTTCAACTGGTTACATAGCAAACAGCGGTGATGCACCAACGGTTTTCAAAGATGCAAAATTCCTTAGCCATCAATCAGGTGCTCGCGGCGAAGCCAAATCACTATCACGCAACCAAGATGGCGTGGTTTTTATCGAGGAAGGCTTTTTCACCACCTGTGAACCAAATGAAGAAAGCTGGAAACTATATGGTAGCTCAATAAAACTAGACCCAAAAAATGGATTTGGTACAGCAAAGCATGTACAGATTCGTATTGCAGGCCTAACTGTATTCTATTTTCCTTGGCTACGCTTTCCAATAGACGACTCTCGTCAAACTGGCCTTTTATTCCCTAGTTTTAGCTACTCGGGATCAGATGGATTCAGTTTTTCAGCACCATTTTACTGGAACATTGCGCCAAACTACGACGCAACAATTACACCGCAGTTTATCCAAAAGAAAGGTCAAGGGGTTGACTTAGAATTCCGACATTTAAGCCCTTATGGCGAAACAGTTTACGAACAATCTACTTTTTCTGATAATGATGAAGGCGAGCAGACGCTATTAAAATTAAAATCCACGCAGAAGTTTAATCAATACTTTAGCGCTGGTTTTTTATTAGAAGACAACCCAACAAAAGATAAATATCCTGAAGCAAACAGCACGTCAATTGGTGAAAAAGACCACTACGAACGCAGCGCGTATTTTGCCTTTAACAATGGTAATTTTCTTAACAAGCTGACCTACTTAACCTATCAAACACCTAATGACAAAAATGATGAGCCATTTGAATGGCTACCTCGTATAGACAGCTCTTATCGTATAGCAACATCATTTTTAGATTATAAAATTGACGTTCAATATACAGATTTTTATGATCCAGCCGAAGACAATTTCGACGGTCAGCGGACAGTATTTAATCAAAACATAAAATTTGACCTAGGTAACGATTGGGGGAATTTCACCCCAGGATTTCTAACTCAATATAGAGATTATGACCTTCACAGCTATACAACAGACTCAGATAGCAGCACATCTGTAGGACATCTCACTAGCTATGTTGACTCATCACTACTATTTGAGCGAAATTTCTTGAATAATCAGACGGTATGGCGACAAACGATTGAACCCCGTTTAAATTATTTGTATTCACCATTCGAGTCTCAAAACCAGATTCCTGATTTTGATGCTAGCGAACCAACGATGACTTACTCTCAGGCCTTTAGTCATACACGCTTTAACGGTAATGATCGTATTGGTGACACGGAACAGGTAACCCTTGGTTTAGAAAGTCGTCTATATGATGAAAATAATAATGAAAAATGGGCCTTCAAAGCTGGCCAGATCTTCTATTTAGAGGACCGTTATGTTGGTATTGACGGAAGAACCGATAAGAATACAGCCATTGATGACTCAAAACGCAGTGATCTACTGACGTCCGCCAACTATAACGGTAACCGATATAGTCTAACGGGTAATTTGAATTACAACCTAGACGATAGCGAGGTAAACTTAGCTCAGCTTGTCGCTTCTTTAGAGCCTGTTGACGATATAAAAATAAACCTAAGCTATTTGTACTCGATCAATAACACAGATCCAGATGACGATGCTAAACAAGCTAGCATAGGAACTATTTTTCCGATCAATCAAAATTGGTCCATGTTCACACAATATACCTATGATTTCTTAAGAGAGGATGGCACTAAAGAAATTGCAGGGTTAGGCTATGAAAACTGCTGTATCAAGGTTTCGATGAGCTATCAACATTGGCTCAATGATGACAATGAGTTTGATAGAGGCGTCTTTTTACAATTTATTTTACGTAGTTTAAGCAGTGCTGGCCGCGCTAACAACAAAGCCAACAATATTGCTGACAGCTATTGGAACCAAGGAAAAGTTGGATATTAATCATGAAGTTATTTTCTTTTTTCTCTTTAATTCTATTTGCATTAGTACCTCTGCAAACACTGCACGCTGCACCTACAAAAATTGATGGAATTTCAGCGATCGTTGATTCTAGTCCTATTTTAGAAAGTGACATTGTAAGCCGCTTTCAAATCGTTAAGGACCGTGTTCCAGGCGGAGTCATGACTGACAACATTCATCGTCAAATTCAAAACCAAATGATAGATGAAGCATTACAAGTCAATTATGCCCGCAAAGTCGGCATGCGAGCGTCTAGTTCAGAAGTAGACAATGCTATTCTTGGCGTGGCGAAAAACATGAATCTAGACTTGCAGGGTTTAAAAAATGTTCTCGCTAGCAAGGGCATTAATTATGAGCGTTATCGCGAGCAAATCGAGCAAGAAATTCTCATTAATAACATAAAGCGAGAAATCGTTAAAAAACGCATTGCCATTTCAGACCAAGAAATTGATGATTACCTCAGTTCAGACACCAGTATCACCAAAGAAAAAGATCAAGTACACCTGCGACATATAATAATTAGAGCAAGTAGCCCAGAAGAAGCTGCTGCAAAAATTAAAACCATTGCAGGAAAAATACACTCAGAGAATGACTTCGTGCAACAAGCGATCGAAAACTCAGACGGTCAATTTGCCATTGAAGGCGGGGACTTGGGCTGGCGTCCATTAAATCAACTACCGCCACTATTTGTACGGGCATTAGAAAGCGAAAAAGGCCCGCTTATAGGTCCATTGCAAAGCAATGCCGGCTTCCATTTATTGTGGATGATTGAGAAACGCTCTCCAGATGTAACGCTACAACAGCAAACTAAAACTCGACATATCCTAGTTCGGGCCAATGAAATTCGAAATATGGAGCAAACTAAAGTTCTTGCGGATGAGCTTTATAAAAAACTAGAAAATGGTGCGGACTTCGCACAATTAGCTAAAGAGTACAGTGAAGACCAAGGCTCAACTTTACAAGGCGGCGATTTAGGCTGGGTCACACTAGGAGCCATGGTTCCTGAGTTTGAAGATGTGATGAAGAAAACTAACATTGGCGACATTAGTAAGCCGTTCCGTACACAATTTGGTTGGCACATTCTTCAAGTTGAAGGCCGTCGCGAAGCAGACATCAGCGATAAAGTGAAACGCAGCAATGCCGAACGCGCTTTAACCGCACAAAAGCAAGACATTGTTCTTGGCAACTGGCTCGACGAATTACGTGCTGACGCCTTCATTGATATTAAAAACTAAGAGAAAATAATGGCACATAATCAGGTAGAATCACTTCCCATTATTGCCATTACCTCTGGCGAACCCGCAGGTATCGGTCCAGATATTATCTTAAGCGCATTAAGCGAGCAGACATTTCCTGCTCGCTTAATTATCCTAGCTGATCCTGAGCTACTTCAAGACAGAGCGCAGACTCTAGGCCTAACAGTAAATATTCAAACACTAAATAGTGCACAAGATGTCACTGCACATCAGCAAGGTTCTATTAGTGTTTTGCCGATCCAACTAACGAAAAAGGCCGCTGCCGGCACTCTAGATATTGCGAATTCCCCTTACGTGTTAGAAACACTAAAACAAGCAGGTGAAGGCTGCATTCAAAAAGAGTTTGATGCCATCGTTACGCCACCAGTCCATAAAGGTATTTTATGTGAAACCGGCGTTCACTTTTCTGGACATACTGAGTTTTTTCAAGCTCAATGCCAGTCACCACATGTTGTTATGATGCTCGCGACAGAAGCGATGAAAGTCGCATTAGTAACCACTCACCTACCACTTAAAGATGTGCCTGCTGCAATCACTGAAAAAAATATCAGCCTTGTCGCTAAAGCACTTAATAAAGATCTACAAGAAAAATTTGGTATTGCGCAACCCAAAATCTTAGTCTGTGGATTAAATCCACATGCAGGAGAAGATGGCCATTTGGGCAAAGAAGAAATTGACGTTATTATCCCGACCCTCAATAAACTTCGCCAAGAAGGCTTAAATCTAATTGGCCCACTGCCAGCGGATACCCTGTTTACACCAAAATACCTAAATGATGCCGACTGCGCCTTGGCTATGTATCACGATCAAGGTTTACCTGTGTTAAAATATTCAGGTTTTGGTAATGCCGTAAATATTACATTAGGCTTGCCTATTATTCGGACATCCGTCGACCACGGCACAGCCATTGATTTGGCTGGCACAGGCAAAGCAAATAACGGCAGCCTTAAAGTGGCCATTCAACATGCTATTAACATGGCAAATAACGCGAAAAAGTTTTCTAAATGAGCAAACCACAACCCCATAAAGCCAGAAAAAGATTCGGCCAAAATTTCCTTCATGACCACGGCGTTATTCGACGCATTGTAGCGTGCATTGGTCCTAAAAAAGGACAACGTATAGTTGAAATTGGACCAGGTAAAGGCGCATTAACGGAAGGTATTATCAGTGTCACTGAGCGCATGGATGTTGTTGAGCTTGACCGTGACCTTATTCCTATATTAAAAGTGAATCTGTTCCGCTTCCCTGAGCTAACCGTTCATGAAGCTGATGCAATGAAATTTGATTTCACGTCATTAAGTACTCCAGAACAAGCCATTCGAGTTGTAGGTAACCTACCTTATAACATTTCGACACCGCTTATTTTTCACCTATTAAGCCAAGCCGATGCAATTGAAGACATGCACTTCATGCTGCAAAAAGAAGTCGTTGATCGTTTGGCTGCGCGTCCAGGTGACAGCCTATATGGACGATTAAGTGTTATGGCGCAGTATTACTGCTCTGTCGAATCACTGTTTATTGTTGGGCCTGAATCATTCGATCCAGCACCGAAAGTTGATTCCGCTATTGTTAGAATGACACCTCACAAAACGCTGCCTCATCCTGTCAATAACATCAAAATGTTAGAAGACATGGTAAGAATCGGCTTCCAGCAACGTCGAAAAACCCTACGTAATAACTACAAAGGCGTGTTAGACAATGATGATTTCACTGCTCTAAACATTGACCCAACACTACGCCCAGAAAGATTAGACGTAGAAGACTTTGTTCGAATTACCAACTACGTCCTCAAAAAGGAAGGGTAAATGCAAAAATATGACGTCGTGGTTTCCGTTCGTACAGAATACCTAGCAGGACAATCAACACCAACAGAGTCGCGCTACGTGTTTGCTTACCATATTTCTATTACCAACTGCGGAACCGAATCGGCCAAACTTCAAACCCGCCATTGGATAATTACTGATGGTAACGAACAAGTTCAAGAAGTAAAAGGCAGCGGCGTCATTGGTGAATACCCGTATTTGGGCCCAGGCGAATCATTCCATTACACCAGCGGAACAGTAATGGAAACGGTTGTTGGTAGTATGCAAGGCAGCTACCAGTTTCTGGCAGATGATGGAACTGAATTCAAAGCCCCTATCCGACCATTCACCTTGTCAGTTCCAAATCAGGTTCACTGAGGCTAATTATGGCAACCTATGTTATTGGTGATTTACAAGGCTGTCTCACGCCTCTCGTACAGCTTTTAGAGCAAATAAATTATCACCCAGAACAAGATAAGCTCTGGTTTGCAGGCGATTTAATCAACCGCGGTGAAGAATCCCTAGAAACACTACGTTTTATCAAATCCTTAGGCAGCAACGCGACCGTCGTTCTAGGCAATCATGACCTGCATTTACTCGCCGTCTCTCATGGTTATGGCAAGTTAAAGCGTGGCGACACACTAACAGAAATACTAACGGCAGGTGACCGTGACGACCTAATGGATTGGTTACGCCACCAACCTCTATTTCACTATAATGAGCAACTCAATACCGTCATGACTCATGCAGGTATTCCACCTTGCTGGGACTTAAAGCAAGCACAAGCACTTGCTCAAGAAGTAGAAGGCAAACTGAAATCTGACAGTGTTGATGAATTTTTTGCCACCATGTATGGTAATAAGCCAGATCAATGGAGCGAGAAATTAACAGGCCTAGATCGACTTCGAGTTATTACTAACTATTTAACTCGAATGCGGTTTTGTGATGAGAACAGTAAGCTCGATCTAGAGTCAAAAGAAGGTATAAACACAGCAACCAAAGGTTACGCACCTTGGTTCAATTACCCAGCAAAAGTACCTGAAAATTGCCATATTGTTTTTGGACACTGGGCCGCTTTAGAAGGCAAAACCCAAAAAGAACGCATTCATGCGCTAGACACAGGTTGTGTCTGGGGCGGAAGCCTAACAGCTTTACGCCTCGAGGATAAACAACGCTTCAGTACACCTTGCACAATTAATCGGAAGAACTCATGACTTACACTTGTATCGATATATCAGACGCTCTCCCAATCATTGAAAATAATGCGGCTATTGTAGATATTCGCGATTTGGTTAGTTTTCAAAACAGCCACATGACAAACGCGATTAGCCTTACCAATGACAATGTACAAAATTTTATTGATAGCACAGAGAAAAGCCAGCCTGTCATTGTTTGCTGCTACCACGGCAACAGCAGCAAAGGTGCTGCTGAATACCTTGCATCACAAGGATTTAAAGAGGTTTACTCTTTGAATGGCGGCTTTAGTCAATGGAGCGCAATGTTCCCAGAACAATGCGAGACAGGTAACTAGGTAAATATGACAATCCCTTATCAAGTTTATCTAGTAGGCGGCGCCGTTAGAGATGCTTTACTTGAACTCCCAGTTATCGACCATGACTGGGTCGTCACAGGCGCTACACCTGAACAACTTGAACAAAAAGGGTTTCAACAAGTCGGTAAACAATTCCCTGTTTTCCTTCACCCCAAAAGCAAAGAAGAACACGCCCTTGCCCGCAAAGAAAAAAAGCAAGGTGAAGGCTACACTGGGTTTATCTGTGACTTTTCACCAGACATCACTTTAGAAGAAGACTTAGAACGCCGCGATCTAACCATAAACGCCATTGCACAAGATGAAAACGGTACTTTGATCGATCCATATAATGGTCAACAAGATTTGCTCGACCGAGTATTTCGTCATGTCTCTGATGCCTTTATAGAAGATCCGCTACGCGTATTGCGAGTTGCTCGTTTTGCCGCTCGATTTCATCATTTTGGCTTTACTATCGCACCTGAAACCATGTCTTTGATGCAAGAGATTAGCGCATCAGGAGAACTATCCACACTGAGCGCAGAACGCATTTGGAAAGAGCTAGAAAAAGCCCTTAACACGTGCCATGCCAATGCTTTCTTTTCAGTATTAAAAGACGCTAACGCGCTAGACAAACTATTTCCAGAATTTATTTTGGAAGACAACCAAACGCTTACTGATATATTGAACCAAGTTGGGCTAACACCTGCTCAGCGCTGGGCCATTCTCAGCAAAAACACTCCGCTTGCAGAACTCACTCAACTTCATCAGCGCATTCGTAGCCCAAATCAGTTCAAGATTCTCGCCGAGCAAACTCGCTCATTCCTAGAGAACCAACACATTCCAATGGACTCCACTACGTGGGAAAACTGGTTGATTTCCGTCAATGCCATAAAAAAACCTCAACCATTTATCTTACTGATTGAGATTCTAAGTCGCTTAACCAATAGCAAAGTTGAGGACTGGCAGAAGCTACGGGATACTATTGCAGTGATCAATGCCGCATCTTTAATCAAACAAGGCTTTAGTGGTGCAGAATTGGGTCAAGCGCTTAAAAAAGTACGTGCTGAGGCTCTCGACAAAACACTTTCACCACTGATTAGCTAACTTGTAATAGCTATCAAACTATAACAAGCAAAACGCTGTCACTTATGTCTTAATAAATAACAACACTTTCTCAATAAGTCACAGCAGATTTTCTGTGAATTTTCACGCCAACGGCTTGAGCGGACGGAACAGCGCCAGGCTTACGCAAAGTTAACGTGACAGCGTTCAGCTTAAATTTTCCGATCAACTCTCCCACCAAATGCTCCGCTAACGTTTCGATTAATTCAAACTGACGCTCGGTACAAAATGCCAAAATATAATTCGAGATAGCTTCGTAATCTAGCGTCTTAGCTAGATCGTCCGTCTCGGCTGGAACACGATTATCATGCTCCATTTCCAAATCAAACACTAAATCTTGCTGAATCTTTTTTTCCCACTCATATACACCAATCACAGCTTGAGTTTTTAGACCTTCAATAAATACTAAGTCTTTCATATTAAGATTCCTTCAAAGGTGGCAATTCAGACAAGGGCCAACGAGCACGTATCGACAAGCTTAATTCAGAAGATTGACCATTAACCAAACGCTGAGCACCAGCATAAGCAATCATGGCACCATTATCAGTACAAAATTCTGGTCGAGCATAAAACACGTTAGCTCTGATTTTTTTCAACTGACTTTCAAGCTGTTCACGTAAACGCTGATTAGCACTCACGCCGCCAGCGATAATAAGTTGTTTTAAGCCTTCAGCCTCCAAGGCACGACGACACTTAATAACTAAGGTATCCACTACTGCGGTTTCAAACGCCAATGCCGCGTCAGCTTTAAACTGCTCATCACAACGATCATGGTCTAGTGCATCATGGACTGCCGTCAAAAACGCTGTTTTCAGGCCACTAAAACTAAAATCTAACCCCGGGCGATCTGTCATAGGACGAGGGAATTTCAATCCAGACTTAGAATTACCTTGTTTTGCTAACGCAGCAATTTGCGGTCCACCAGGATAAGGTAAGCCAATCATCTTTGCAGCTTTATCAAATGCTTCACCGGCGGCGTCATCAAGGGATTGACCTAGAAGACGATATTCGCCAATGCCATCTACACGAACCAACTGCGTGTGACCACCAGAAACCAGCAAAGCAATAAAAGGCATTTCTGGTTGAGATTCTTCTAGCATTGGTGCTAAAAGATGACCTTCCATATGATGTACGCCTAATGCAGGAATTCCCAAAGCATAAGCCAGAGAACGCCCAATTGTTGCACCAGCCATTAAGGCACCAATCAAGCCTGGGCCGCTTGTATAAGCAATCGCATCCAATTCCGACTTTTTCATGCCCGCCTCTCGTAACACTTCATCAATAAGCGGCAAGGTTTTACGAACATGATCACGAGAAGCCAACTCTGGAACTACACCGCCGTATTCGGCATGCTGCGCAATTTGAGAATAAATTTTGTGAGCCAAAAGACCATTTTCAGTATCGTAAATCGCGATACCCGTCTCATCACAAGAGGTTTCTAATCCCAATACTTTCATCAGAATAATCTCATCAATAATTTGAGCGCATTGTACCCTATCTATCTCGACCGTTGCAGAGGAAAGAACCACTTACTTAAAAGACAAGCCAAATGAAATTAGACATGGCAAGGCAAAAGCATTATAATGCGCGCGTTTTAAATGTTTAAATTAAAAGGCAGGTGATTTTTCTAGTTTGGCACATAGCTTCTGAAGTAAGCGCTTCTTATATAAGTTAAATGGCGATCCAAACACCCTCTTAAAGAATGAATACAGTTACAGACGCGACATATAGTCTGTTCAGGGTTGGGCTTTTTTAGCCTAGAAAAATCGATCCATACTGGATCACACTCTGTTCAACAAAAGCGCGCTTTGAAAGCCCATTAAATACGGGTATGATTCACGCCGTTTTTGTGAATGCTTAAACTTTAGAAAAATATTATTAAAGGTAATTACATGCCAGCAGTAAAAGTAAAAGATAACGAACCATTTGACATCGCTCTACGTCGCTTCAAACGCTCTTGTGAAAAAGCAGGCGTTTTGGCTGAAGTTCGTCGTCGTGAATGCTACGAAAAACCAACTACTCTTCGCAAACGTGCTGCAGCAGCCGCTGTTAAACGTCACGCTAAGAAAGTTTCTCGTGAGCAGAAGAAATTCCAACGTTTGTACTAGGCCAATCTGCCGTTTGGCAATTTGCTAAAAAATAAATGTTTGCCTAGACGTTTCTAACATTTAGGCTTATAAAAAACGGCTAGTTAACCAACTAGCCGTTTTTTTTGCTTCCAAAGAGCCCCCAGTACGACGTTACGGGTAACTGTCTCAATGAATTAAAGCTCCATGAATTAAAAGAGGATTCCATGTCAGAATTAAAAAAGTTCATCTCCGAAACCCTAAAAACCGCGATGCGCGCTAAAGAAAAACAGCGTGTTACCGTCATTCGCACCATCCTATCCGAATGCAAAAAAATCGAAGTAGACGAACGAATTGAACTAGATGACGCTCGCGTATTGGCCGTTCTAGATAAAATGAACAAACAACGCAAAGATTCCAACCAACAATTCATCGATGGCGGCCGTGAAGATCTAGCAGCAATCGAACAAGAAGAGATGGTAATTATTAGCGAGTTTTTGCCAACACCATTGACTGACGATGAAGTCGGTGAGATTGTCAAAGCAGCAATTGCAGAAACTGGTGCAACTTCCATGCAGCAAATGGGCGCCGTTATGGCCATTGTAAAACCACAGGTACAAGGCCGTGCTGATATGGCACAAATCAGTAAACAAGTTAAAGCACAACTAGGCTAATATAATGGCGGGGCGCATTCCTGATCAATTTATTGACGAGCTATTGGCTCGAACCGACCTAACCGATGTGGTTGCGTCTCGCATTAGCCTAAAAAAAACCGGGCAAAATTACAGTGCTCTTTGTCCTTTTCATAATGAAAAAAGCCCCTCTTTTAGCTTAAATCCAAACAAGCAATTTTATTACTGCTTCGGTTGCGGTGCTGGTGGCAATGCCATTTCATTTGTTATGGAACATGACCATGTAGACTTTGTCGATGCGATTGAAACACTCGCCAAAGACGCAGGCATGGAAGTTCCCAGAGAACAAGGTGCACCAGATAGATACGAGCAAAATGCAGAGCTACTAAAACGTTTATCTGAAAGCTCGCAATTTTATCAGCAACAATTAACCCAACATCCTGACAAGAAAAAAGCCACAGACTATTTATCCAAAGATCGTGGATTATCCGGTCAAATCGCCAAAGTATTTGGTCTGGGCTACGCACCGTCAGGGTGGGACAATCTTCTCAAAAAAATCGGCACCCGGGCAGAAAGCCAAGAACAGCTACTACTTGGCGGCATGTTAATTGAGAAAAAAGATCAGCCTGGCCACTATTACGACCGCTTTCGCGATCGCATTATTTTTCCTATACGTGATTCACGAGGTCGAGTTATTGCCTTTGGCGGACGTGCATTTGGGGACGAAAAACCCAAATATCTAAACTCTCCAGAAACACCAGTCTTTCAAAAAAGCCAAGAACTCTATGGCTTATTTGAAGCAAAGCAAAACACCCCAATACTCGATCAAATCATTGTGGTCGAAGGCTACATGGACGTCATAGTGCTAGCGCAACATGGCATTACCAATGCAGTCGCTACACTGGGCACTTCAGTAAACAGCCAACATATACGCAAATTATTTAAACTGGTCAGCAAAGTTGTACTCTGCTTTGATGGCGACAAAGCTGGCCGCGCAGCCGCAATACGCGGCTTAGAAGCCTCCCTTCCCGTCATGCAAGACGAAAAACAGGTGCGTTTTTTATTCTTACCAGAAGGAGAAGACCCAGACTCTCTTGTCAGAAAAGAAGGCAAAGAAGCCTTTAACCATCGTTTAGAAGACGCGTCATCTTTGTCGCATGTCTTGTTTGATCACGCCCGAAATCAGGTAACTCTTGGTGATGAAGAAGGTGAGGCCCAATTTGCTCGCAACGCCATGGAGATGATTAAGCAAATACCCAAAGAGCTAACCTTTCGCTCGGTTTTGATTCGCCAACTAAGCGATCAGTCAGGCATCGATAGCGAGACATTAGGCAATACTGTTTTTAAAACTCGCCGCCAACATACGCCGACAGAAGGTCATGAGCCAACACCTCAAAGCCATACACAGCAAATCCAACATTATGATGGCGACACACCAGACCTAAGCCACTACGATTACGAGTCATCCCATGGCGATTATGATGATTTCCATCATAGTGATTACAGCACTCCGTTGACTCAACCCAAAACACAAGGCTCGTTCAAAAAGCCTTTTAGCAAAAAACCTTTTTCTAAGGGTAAGTTTTACAACGACGAACCAGCTTTACCACCGGCAGCACCAAGCCTCAGCCGAATAAAGCAAGCATCACTGTGTCTTTTACTTCACCCGCACATAGCGAAAGAAATCGATTTACCCGATCCATTAGTGAATCAAGCGAATGACGAACTACAAATCTTCTGCAAAATATGGAGATATTTCGCAAAACACCCCCACAAAAACACCGGACACTTACTGGGCGAATTAACAGATAAAACCACATTTTCCTCTATTTACGCACTATTAAACCACCAAGACGCCACAACCAAGCAAAAAATCACTAATGCACAGCAAGAAGTGCTCGATATGGTTTTAGCACTAGAAAAAAATCTTGGATTAAATAGCAGCATCGCACGGTTGAAAAGTAAGGGGAATGAATCCATAAAGGATAGTAGCAGCAAGCAAGAACTACGGAATTTAATGGATTTAATTAGACAGAAAAAAAATTAAACCCAGTTTAATTTTCATTCAAAAAAGATAGTATTCGGTGGATAAAAGTGATTGATTTTGTTATAATCCGCGGCTTGCTAAACTCCCAAATGAATTTCTAACGATAGGTTGTCGAATGCCAGACACTCAACAGTCACGTCTCAAAGAGCTGATCTCCAAGGGTAAAGAACAAGGTTACCTAACTTTTGCTGAAGTTAACGACCACCTCCCTGATGACCTTTCAGACCCGGAGCAAGTAGAAGAAATCATTGCCATGATCAACGACATGGGCATTACGGTTTCTGAAGTTGCTCCAGATAAAGATAGCCTTCTTATGGAAGAAGGCGATGCTACAGATGAAGCTGCAGCTGAAGAAGCTGCTGCTGCCTTAGCTGCGGTAGAAGGTGATATCACCAGAACAACCGATCCTGTGCGTATGTATATGCGCGAAATGGGTACGGTTGAGCTATTGACTCGTGCAGGCGAAATCGCCATTGCAAAGCGTATCGAAGAAGGTACCCGCGAAGTCATGGCGGCCATTTCATACTTCCCTGGCGCAGTAGATGTACTACTTGACGCTTACGCGAAAGTGCAGGAAGAAGAAGGTCGTTTAAGCGATATATTTAGCGGTTTCATCGATGGTGATGGCGAAGAACCTGTTTTTGAAGATGTAGTTACCGAAGAACCAGTCATCGAAGAAGACACTGTAGACAGTGACGATGATGATGATGATTCAGACACAGCTGAAGAAGAAACAGATAACGGCCCTGATCCTGAAGAAACAGCGTTACGTTTCAATGATATTTCACGCATCTATAACGAACTAAAAGTCTTGCTAGAAAACAGCAACAGACAAGATCCAGCAGTTCAAAGCAAGCAAGAAGAGTTGAGCATTAGTTTCGCACCTATCAAGCTTGTTCCTAAACTGTTTGATGATTTAGTTGATCGCGTCCGTTCACGTATGGAAAAAGTACGTGATCAAGAGCGTCTTATCATGCAAGTGTGCGTACGTAAATCAGGCATGCCAAGAACTGAGTTTCTAAAGCGCTTCCCAAGCAATGAAACCAACCCTGATTGGCTTAAAGAGCAGATTGCTTCTGGTGCTGATTACGCAGCAACGCTTGAAGAAAACGAAGCGGAATTTATGCGTAGCCAACGCAAACTTCGTGCGGTTTCAAAAGAGACTGGCCTGACCATTGCTGAACTAAAAGAAATCAACCGCCGCATTTCTATCGGGGAAACTCGAGCTCGCCGCGCGAAGAAAGAAATGGTTGAAGCTAACTTGCGTCTGGTTATCTCTATTGCGAAAAAATACACTAACCGTGGCTTACAATTCCTGGATCTTATCCAAGAAGGTAACATTGGCCTAATGAAAGCGGTTGATAAGTTTGAATATCGTCGTGGTTATAAGTTCTCTACTTACGCCACGTGGTGGATTCGTCAGGCGATCACTCGCTCGATTGCCGATCAGGCTCGCACCATCCGTATTCCAGTGCACATGATTGAAACGATTAACAAACTAAATCGTATCTCTCGTCAGATGCTCCAAGAAATGGGACGCGAAGCAACGCCAGAAGAATTGGCCGCTCGCATGGACATGCCTGAAGACAAGATTCGCAAAGTACTGAAGATAGCAAAAGAACCTATCTCTATGGAAACGCCAATCGGTGATGATGAAGATTCCCATCTAGGTGACTTCATTGAAGACGATGGCGCTGAATCTCCTATTGATATAGCGACTATCGAAGGTTTACGTGAGTCAACAACTATGGTGCTTGCAGGCCTAACAGCTCGTGAAGCCAAAGTTCTACGCATGCGCTTTGGTATCGATATGAATACGGATCACACTCTTGAAGAGGTCGGTAAACAATTCGACGTCACTCGTGAGCGTATTCGTCAAATCGAAGCTAAAGCACTACGCAAACTACGTCATCCTAGTCGCTCAGAACATCTAAGAAGCTTCTTAGACGATTGAGACTAGTCGACACAAAAAAAGACCGCTGCCATAAACAGCGGTTTTTTTATAACTAAAAAATGTTAAAAAATCCTATTAGAACAAGCATAAGCAACAAAACTGTCATACACTCTGATTAGAGTATGGATAAAGACAGTGAGGTTTAGCTTGCTACAAAACCATAACCAAAACAGCTCAATTTTCTACCCACCCTTGGCGGATTTAACATTCAGCCAGCCACTTCCTACGACATTACGCTCCACCCCCGCAAAAATATCAGCTCTCCACAAAGACACTAAGTACCATTTGTTTTGTTCGTTTATGCGCTCTTCAAAAGAAAACTTCATGTTCATTGCAGGAGTAATACTCTATGGAAAAAATCTACGTTCTTGATACCAATGTGCTATTGCACGATCCCTTGGCGATTTATGCGTTTGCCGAACATAAGGTCGTTATTCCTATGACCGTCCTTGAAGAATTGGATGTCATTAAAGACAGAAGAGATAAAGACGTTAGCCGTGAAGCGCGTGTGGCCATTAATACTATTGATAAAATAGTCGGTGATGCATCACCTCGCGAATTACAAGCAGGCGTGCCAATCCGAGTTGTCAGTAACGATGTGGACAAAGACCAAAACAAACGCAGCGAAGGCTCCTTAGCTATTTATCCAGATCAACAAATCACCCTCACTGATAATATTCCCTTTTTAAATGGCAACCACGACCATGCCAACGACAACCGCATCATTAATGTAGGCCTAAGCTTACAAGCAACCCACCCACGATCTGCAGTGTGTCTGGTAACCAAAGATATCAACATGCGCATCAAGGCAAAAGGCTCAGGGCTAGAGCGCGTAGAAGACTACAGAAAAGACAAGGTTCTTGATGATCTAGACTTAATGAGCAAAGGCTATATACAATTCAGCGGGAGCTTTTGGTCCACTATAGAAAGCGTAAAAACAGAAGCTCATGGCCGCCACACAGTTCACGTTATTAGCAAGAACCACTTACCCAACATCTATTTCAATATGTTTGTGATTGATGATGAAGACTTCATTGGATTTGTTGTCAATCTCGATCAAGAACACGTTTATTTGCTCGATATAAACAAACAGCATCTGATGAACCAAAACTTCTGGGGCATATTGCCACGCAATCTAGAGCAAGCTATGGCGTTTTACCTATTACGCCATGACAACTCAGACTTAATGGTAATGACTGGCCCAGCAGGCTCAGGCAAGACACTATTAGCCTTAGCTTATGGATTACAAGTTACTATGGAGGAAAAGCGCTTTAATAAAATTATCGTAGCAAGATCAACACCACCAATGGCAGAAGACATTGGCTTTCTACCAGGTACGGAAGAAGAAAAAATGGCACCTTGGTTAGCTGCATTTGATGATAACCTAGAGATCTTGCACGGCGCCGACGAACACTCTTTTAGCAGCATCGAATACGTTAAACAAAAAGCCAATATTCAGTTCAAGTCTTTGAACTTCATGCGCGGCCGATCATTTAACAATGCTCTAATTATTATTGATGAGGCTCAAGGATTAACTCAGTTTCAACTCAAATCCATCGTGACGCGAGTAGGCAGTAATTCAAAAATTATCGTACTTGGTAACTTGGCACAAATCGATAACAAGTACATAACTCCACTAACATCAGGTTTAACCTACCTAGTCGAAAAAACTAAGTCCTTTAAATACGCCAGTATCATGCACGTCAATGGCATAGAACGAAGCCGACTCGCTGAATTTGCCGAAGAAAACCTATAACAATAGCCAATACTGAAAAACAAAAAAAGAGGAAGAGCACACGCTCTTCCTCTTTTTTAACTTTATAAATCTGTTATTTACTTCTTATTAGCGAGCGACAGATTTCGCCAATTCAGTAATTTCATCCCATTTACCAGCACGCACCAAATCCGTTGGAACAATCCAAGAACCGCCAACACAAAGCACGTTAGGCAATGCTAAATACTCACGGAAGTTATCAGCACCAATACCGCCAGTTGGACAGAATTTAATTTGTGGCAACGGACCACCAAATGCCTTCAGCGCTTTCACACCGCCATTCACTTCTGCTGGGAAGAATTTAAAACGGTCATAACCGTATTCCATCCCCAACAAAATATCAGAAATAGTCGCGACCGCAGGCAGATAAGGTACATCGTACTCTTTACCGACAGCTAATAAATCCGCCGTCATTCCTGGACTGATAATAAATTGTGAACCAGCTTCAATCGCTTGAATATATTGTGCACGCGAACACACAGTCCCCGCGCCAACAATAGCATCAGGCACTTCCTTGCGAAGCGCAGTAATCGCTTCCAAGGCAGCCGGAGTACGCAAAGTAACCTCTAAAACAGGTACTCCACCAGCAACAAGTGCTTTACCAAGTGCAACCGCTTGAGCGACATCATCAACAACAATAACAGGAACAACAGGCGTTGCTGTCATCACTTGTTCGGCAGTATAAGAGATGGTCATTATTACTTTCCTTTTTGAAGACTTCTTTGTTTAAGGGCTAGTAGTCGTGCCAGTTACGGCCGTCTTTAATTGGCAACGCCATAGACGCTGCAGGACCCCATGAACCAGAAGCGTATTCTTTTGGACGCTCACTAGTTTGATTCCAAGCGGACATGATTCCATCCACCCATTTCCAAGCCGCTTCTACTTCATCGTAGCGCATAAACAAAGTTGCATCGTTGCGCATCACATCAAGCAATAATCGCTCATAAGCTTCCGGGCTACGCTTATCGTTAAACGCTTCAGTCAGACTCAAGTTCAAATCAACGGGCTGAAGAATCATGCCTTCGCTCACACCTGGAACCTTATTCATTACAGTTAAGGAGATTTTCTCTTCTGGCTGAAGACGAATAATCAACTGGTTACGCTGAAGCTGGCGATTGCTTTCATCACTAAAAATACTATGTGGTACGGATTTATACTGAATAACAATTTCAGAATAACGCTGCCCCAAACGCTTACCTGTTCTTAGATAGAACGGTACGCCAGCCCAACGCCAGTTATCAATATCAGCTCGCAAAGCAACAAATGTTTCGGTTCTTGAGTTCGGGTTACTACCCTCCTCATCAAAGTAACCTTGAACATCCTTACCCTTAATCATGCCTTTCGCATATTGACCACGAACGGTTTTAGTATAAGCATTTGCCCCAGCAATTGGGCGTAGCGCTTTTAATACTTTGATCTTTTCATCGCGAACAGAATCAGCATCCATTCGACCAGGAGGCTCCATCGCCACCAAACATAACAGCTGGATCAAATGGTTTTGCACCATGTCACGCATCGCACCGGCCTTATCGTAATACCCCCAACGACCTTCAACTCCAACCGTTTCTGACACAGTAATCTGTACGTTATCAATGTGCGCACTGTCCCATAAAGGTTCGAAAAGTGTGTTACCAAAACGAATCGCCAACAGATTTTGTACTGTTTCTTTACCAAGATAGTGATCAATACGAAAAGCTTGCTGCTCGTTAAAGTTCTTCATCACCTCATCGTTAATAGCACGAGAAGAAACCAGATCTCGACCAAGCGGTTTTTCTAAAACAACACGCATACGAGGCGCATTTAAACCATGAGCGGCTAATGACGAACAGATAGATCCAAATAGGTCTGGAGAAGTTGCAAGATAAAATACAACATCACGATCATCGCCACCAACCTGGTGATCATTTAGTCGCGAGAAGTCTGACTCTTCCTGGGCGTCAACAGAAACATAGCTCAGACGCTCCTTAAAGCGTGGCCATGTTTTTTCATCGCCAATACTTGAAGGCACAAACTCATCAAGCGCTGCTCGAATTTTAGTTTGGTACTCTTCTGTACTTACCTCACGTCTCGAAGCACCGATAATGCGAGTCGTTGGAGCAAGCAAACCATCCATATCCAAATGGAACAAAGCTGGAAGCAACTTACGCATAGCAAGGTCGCCACCACCACCAAAAATTACAACATCACAGGCTTTTAAACTGGCCTTCATTCTTTATTCTCCAACTAATCTAGGCTTTCGACACAAGATGGGACGCGTAACATGCACAGCCCATCAGCCCTGGGTATTCAGACATCACAACAAAAGTCGGAATAGGGGAAACAAATTCTTTCATACGACCTTTGTCTTGCATCGCATCACGGAAACCACTTCTAAGAATATCTTTTAAATAACGAGGCACAATACCACCGGCAATATAAACACCGCCGCGAGACTCAACGGACAATACTAGATCGCCGATAACTCTACCTAAAAATACAAAGAACTGTTCCAACGTAGCGATTGCGATAGGATCATTACCAAGCTTTAACGCTTCGCCAATTTCAGGCGCGGTTAAACGCTTTTCAACACCTTCACGCAGAGCCAGTGCTTCGTATATATTTTCGAGGCCCATGCCAGATAAAACACGCTCTGCTGAAACTCGCTTATGGCGCGTACGAAGAAATTTTAAAATATCATCTTCAACATCATTACAGGCAGATAAATCAACATGCCCACCCTCTCCTGGCAAAACAATATTAGGCCCATTATCTTGAGGAACAACGCAGGATATTCCCAAACCAGTGCCAGCTCCAACTACCCAACAAGCACCTTTTGGATCGACCGTAGAGCTTTCTCCAATGACAACCATATCTTCAGGTTTAAGGATTTCCAAGCAATGTCCAACGGCATCAAAATCATTTAATAAGGCAACGGCTTTATTATCACCAAAATAGGACTGAACTTCATCACGAGTAAACTTCCACGGATTATTAGAAAACTGTATTACTGGCTGATTAACAGGACCTGCAATCGCCAAAACAATAGCGTCTATTTTATCCATACCAATACTGCAGTTTTCGATATAATCCGCAGCAGCATCAAAAAAATTATCGTAATTTTCACAAGGAAGCACTCTAACTTCTAGAGGCTCGTATTGATGGATAGGAACCAAAGCAAAACGCGCATTAGTTCCACCAAGATCGGCGATTAAAGCATGGGACATAAACGAACCCTATTTAATTTTTTTGAAATTTTACAACAAAATTGAGGTGAAAAATACCGCGATCTTGAAAAAATAAGCACCATAATGTAATAAAATTACAAAACTATCTTAGTCTATTTAAAAATTTAAAGACCTTTGTTGGCACCAATCGTTTACGGTTATTTTTATAGTCATAGAGGCGCTCATCTGCCACTTTCAACAGATGCTTATAGTTACTAGGCGAATCAGACATGACACTGGCACCACCGTAACTAATAGTAATAGGTACAAGATTAGATTTATACCTTAATGGATTAGATTGTAGATATTCTTGGATAGATTCCGCCACCAAAATGGCTTGCTCATAACTTTTTCCAGGCATAACAAACACAAATTCATCACCTGCAAATCGAAATGCTAAACCTTGCTTGTGAACGTATTTTAGCAAACGCTTAGCGATATACTCCAATACCTCATCACCACAATTATGGCCTAACGTATCATTAATGGACTTAAAGGCATCACAATCAATGAATACAACAGTTAAATCACGCTCCTGCATTTTAGAGCGAGCAAACTCACGATCTAGCATCAACTCTAGCTGTCGACGGTTTAATAAGCCCGTTAATGGATCTCGTGTCGCCAAATACTCTAGCTTTTCTCTTGCCGTCACATTACTCAAACAAATAGAGATTTTAATCGCTAGCTGATCAAGTAAAAAAGTATCTTTTGTCGTCGCATCATATCTAGAGCTGTCTGAATCGGCCTGACAAAACAATCCAACCAACTCACCATCAATAGTCAAAGGAGAAATAGCGACAGAAGAAATAATATCGCGATAAACAGAGGGAATGATTTCCCAGCATCGGCTTAAATTAGTATTTACTAAAACGGTTTTATTACTGGACTTGATGATATCGATCATAGAACGACGTCTTGTAAAAAGCACCCTATCTCGTAGATCAGGCATTTTCTCCAGGCTTTCTATTAGATGAGACAAAGGTGCTTCATTAATTAGATTAACCCAAACATAAGGCACACTAAACTGCTTCTGCACTTCCTTGGTTAATGTTGAAACAAACTGATCACAACGCCCAATCGAAAGTATACAACGCTCTATCTCAAAGAATTTGCGTGCAATCTCTTCATTACGTCTAACATTGTCGATCAGTTCGTTAATATCATGCATGCACTATGCCCTACCGCACTGATGTTAAGCGGCTCACTTTTCTAAATAAAAGCAGAAGACCCTAAAAATATAATTGATCTATAATGCATTATAGTACGATGCTTAAACACTTTGGGCTATACATTGAACAAAAATTGATAGCCTTATATACAAAAAATCACAATTTAAAAATACTCACCTAACGATAAAAGTCAAAATAGCAACATTCCATCGCACCTATCACTGATGAAAAAGCATTTTTAATTAATTCCCTGTTTTCTTTAAGAAAAATCGCTCTGTGCCGATAGCTTTATCGTAGATGATTTAATAGGCACATAAATGAATTTAAGAGAAATTGTTGAAACACAGGTAACCCAAAGCAGCAAAGCGGGCAAACCGGTTTCTGGCAATGCTCATTTTGCCTTATTAATGAGTCTATTCAATCAACCCGGGCCGTCTGTTATCGATACCCAGGATGAATTAAACTTTCATCAGCTTCACGCAATTACACGGCCCATTCAATTTTCGCACAGCATTGGAGAAAACCCCATTGCAAACATCGCCCTACTAAAAGCATTAAGCTTCGAGCCTTTAGCAGAAGGCCCAGCGTATCAATATGATGCCGTTGAGAGTTTAGAGCAACAAATTAACACTCGTATCTAACTATTTTATGCTAAGACTTGCCACCAATAGATATTGAACACTTAGCAAACAAAGCACTCCACTGCTTAGCATGATATTGAGACACAAGCTGGTAACGCTGCCATTCACTAGTCGCTTCATTCAGAGAAAAATGATACGAAAAAGTTTGCATATCACGACTTAAAGGTTCACTTACCTCAAATAAACGATTCAAAAGTGGCAGTATCTGATAAGCTCCGCGAGTTATTCGCCCCATATAAGGCTGAACAACTTTTACATAATGCGTCTCAAACTGCTGTTTAAGATAAACCATTGGAGCGCCGCAAATATTACCATCTAATGCTTTCACTTTATTCGCAACAAGCTCTAAATAACTAGTGACACGTGCCAACGAATACAACAGTCGACCAGCGTACTCACTGTCCATTAGTATTTTCAAATCTCCCTCAAAAACATTAGCATCAACAAGTGGCAAATTCTCAAGACTCTCACCAATGGCAAGCAATCGATTTAAAGAATTCAATAGATCCTGTTGCTCTGCAGTAGAATAGTTGAGAGGTAAAAAACCATTAGATAAACTAAAAAACGCCTCGCTTTCTGCGCCATTAAAAAGAGCATTACCGAATGCCATAGGTAATTCAAGGCGCTTCTGTTGGGCTATTTGATACAATTCTTTAGACAAAGACTCATTCTTTATATCACACGACTCTATAGCGCGAATGATGTCTAGCTCGTATAAAAATCGCTGGCTATCAGGCATAACCTTACCAAGAATGCTATTTTTTCTGCCCGCCACAATACCAACATCACACCGCTGCAAAGACAAGAAATCTAATAAACCAATATCGAAGTGAGTCAAACTTTGTTGACGATTACGTGATGACGGCAAGCTAGCTGGCATTACAATTGCTGGAGATGAAACAGACAAAAACTGAGAACGATTTAAATCCACAACATATTGAGATAAAACGTCTTCTGCTTTAAAACGCGTATCACAACCACTTACTCCAGCGAGTATAATGCCGCCTAACAGAATCATTGAAAGAAAAGGTTTTATTAACATGAACAAGCTACTCATCCAAAAACGAGAAGAAATATCAGAAACACGCGTTGCAAAGATGGTGTTTCCAGCAACAACAAACCATTACGATACCTTATTCGGTGGTATCGCCCTACAGTGGATGGACGAAGTTGCCTATATTGCTGCCACCCGTTTTGCCAGAAAAACCATGGTAACCATTTCAACAGAACAAGTGGACTTTAAACAACCGATACCTTCAGGCATTTTAGTTGAATTAATCGCTCGCGTGGTTCATGTTGGCAGAACCTCGCTAAAAGTAGAAGTATCAATTTTTTTAGAGCAATTGGATAGCGATAAACGCACAAAGGCAGTAACCGGACATTTCAATTTTGTGGCCGTAGACAGCAACAAAAAGCCCACTCCGATTTTTGATGAAGAAGCAAATCTTTAGAAAGGAAGCATGATGAGTAGCAGCACATAAAGTTGTGTACTACTCATCGCTGTATTTTACTGAGCGTGACGCTTGGCAATTTCTGCCGCCAACTCATCAAAACTTTTTTCAGATTCTAATTTTTGGTACAAAGCTTGTTCATTTTTCATAGAAGTACGCAAAATATCTTGTGCTACTTTTCCAGCTTGCTCAGGATCTAAACCAACCAAAACAACCAAACCACCACTAGGCGTAGGCATCTGACGTACAACTTTAGATCCAATTAATTGCTGCTCAGTAACTTGCTTAGTCACTACACTATTCACACGATCAACTGTTTCTGCATCACCAGCACCTGTTGTTTCAACATACTGCTTGACCATGTTTTGCAGATCAAGGCTAAGTACTTGCGCCAACTCAACACGTGCCGCTGTTGCAGCCATCTGTTTCATATAGTTAGGGCCAGCGGCAGATTTTTCGCTATAACCAACTGCAGACAAAGCCACACCCTCAACAGGAGCACCACACACCCAAGCAGGAGCAGCCTGATTAGAACCATCAGCAAACACACAATCAGGAATTGCCTCAACGGGCGTATTCAAAGCATCTTTACTGCATGCGGCCAATACAAGGCTAGCTGCCAATAAACCCACGACTTTAAAGGTCATCATCTTTTTCCTTTATCCAAGAGGCTAAATAACTAAAGATATACAGTGTCAAAATATCACTAAATACAATGTTGCTATTCTAGACTATTCAAGATACTAAAAACAAAAAAAGGCGCTATAAATAGCGCCCTTTTACATCAATTTACACTAAAAATTACTCAGTGTAAGCTGCTTTTTCTTCTTCAGTTACGTCTTTCATAGAAAGCTTGATACGACCACGAGCATCAACATCTAGTACTTTAACGATAACTTCTTGACCTTCAGAAAGGAAGTCAGTTACCGCACGAATACGCTCTTCAGCGATTTGAGATATGTGAACCAAACCATCTTTACCAGGTAAGATGTTTACGAAAGCACCAAACTCAGCTAGACGAACTACTTTACCTTTGTAAAGTTTATCTACTTCTGCTTCAGCAGTGATTTCATGAATCTTCAGCAATGCTGCATCAGAAGATGCTTTATCAGCAGCGTAAATACGAACAGTACCGTCGTCATCTAGATCGATAGAAGCGCCAGTTTGCTCAGTGATAGAACGAATTGTTGCACCACCTTTACCGATAACGTCACGAATTTTCTCTGGATCAATTTTGATCGTCGCCATAGAAGGCGCGTTAGGAGAAACTTCTGGACGGGCGTAACCAATTACTTTCGCCATCTCTCGAAGGATATGAGTACGAGCTTCAAGCGCTTGGCTCAAGGCGATATCCATAATCTCTTCGTTGATACCTTCGATTTTGATGTCCATTTGAAGCGCAGTAATACCTTCTGCAGTACCCGCTACTTTAAAGTCCATATCACCAAGGTGATCTTCGTCACCTAAGATATCAGTCAATACAGCAAAACCATCGTCTTCTTTGATAAGACCCATTGCGATACCTGCAACAGGTGCCTTAAGAGGAACACCAGCGTCCATCATAGACAAAGACGCGCCACATACAGATGCCATAGAGCTTGAACCGTTGGATTCAGTGATCTCAGATACGATACGGATTGTGTACGGGAATTCATCTTCAGAAGGTAATACAGCCTGAACACCACGACGAGCTAGACGACCATGACCAATTTCACGACGACCAACACCACCCATACGACCACACTCACCTACAGAGTATGGAGGGAAGTTATAATGAAGCATGAAGCTGTCTTTACTTTCGCCAGTCAAACCATCAGTCATTTGTGAATCGCGGCTCGTACCAAGCGTACAAGTTGCAATCGCCTGAGTTTCACCACGAGTGAACAAAGCAGAACCATGAGTTTTACTTAGTAGACCAACTTCAACGTTGATTGGACGAACTGTTTTATTATCACGACCATCAATACGAGGCTTACCATCGATAACACGGCGACGAACAATGCGTTTTTCAAGTTTAGAGAAAGCACCAGTAACGTCAGCTTCTGAGAACTCACCTTCTGCAGTAACAAGTGCAGCAACAGCTGCATCACGAACAACACCTAGTTGAGCGTAACGAGCCATTTTTTCGCTGATTCCGTACGCTTCTTCGATTTGAGCTGCGTAACCAGATTGAAGTGCATCAGTCAAAGAAACGTTTGCCGCATCCGCAACCCAATCCCAACGAGGCTTAGCACACTCAGCTGCGAATTCTGTAATGGCAGAAATCGCCGCTTGCATTTCTTTATGAGCGTAAAGTACAGCACCTAGCATTTCGTCTTCTGTAAGCTCTTGCGCTTCAGACTCAACCATCAATACTGCGTCTTTCGTACCTGCTACGACCATGTCTAGCAAAGAACCATCTAGATCAGAATAGCTTGGGTTAAGAACATAACCAGACTCGTCGTTAAAACCAACACGAGCTGCACCGATAGGACCATTGAATGGAATACCAGAAATAGTCAATGCAGCAGACGTTGCCAACATAGCCGCAATATCAGCGTCTAAGTTAGTGTTAGTAGACATAACAGTACAAACAACCTGAACTTCGTTCATAAACCCTTTAGGGAACAATGGACGGATTGGACGGTCGATCAAACGAGAAGTCAGTGTTTCTTTTTCAGAAGGACGGCCTTCACGTTTTAGGAAGCCACCTGGAATTTTACCAACCGCGTAAGCACGCTCTTGATAATGAACAGACAATGGGAAAAAGTCTTGGCCAGCCTTAGCTGATTTAGCGCCTACAACAGTAGCAAGTACTTGTGCATCACCAATTGTACAAAGAACAGCACCTGTTGCTTGGCGAGCAATGCGGCCTGTTTCTAGCGTTACGGTATCATTACCGAACTGAAAAGTTTTTGTAGTAATACTCACACGTATTCCTTTTATTAAAAAAATTTCTTCTCCCAAAGACCTCTTTTTAAGCCAGTACTCATATGAACTCTTTCAGCTTCTTCATTCAGGAGAAGAAAAGTGCATATGAAGTACAGGCTGTCCCTTGGGAGACCAATAAAAAAGGGCCATAATAACTTATGGCCCTTTCTCAGTCTTAGCGACGCAGACCTAGTTTTTTAATCAAACTAGTGTAACGAGCTGCATCTTTACGCTTAAGGTAATCCAACAACTTACGACGCTGGTTTACCATGCGGATTAGACCGCGACGAGAATGATGGTCGTGGATATGAGCTTTAAAGTGACCTTGAAGACCTTCGATGTTCTTAGTCAACAATGCTACTTGAACTTCAGGAGAACCAGTGTCGCCTTCCGCTACTTGAAACTCTTTTACCAACGCTGCTTTTGATTCTGCAGACAATGCCATAATCTTAATCTCCAAATTAATATGCTATTAAAAGTAAAGGATAGCCGAGCATATTTTCAGTCATCCTAAGCTAGCAAGTTTAACACTCTTTTTAGCAGAACTCACTGCTATTTATAAAGAGAACTCGCTGGTATTTACCAGTCGATAAGGACGAATAGACGTCTCTTTAATTTGCCCAAGGCCTAAGAAGCGCTGTGATCCATGATCGTACATTCTCACTACAGTTTCATGTTCTAATGAAACAGGACTAGGTATGGTTCGACCAAACAGCATATCCAGTGTATCCGCCTCAGGTAAATTCACTCTAGTGAAATGCTCTACAGCGGTATCCATCGAAATTAGATGAGAATCTAATGCCTCATATCCTTGCTCCGCTATCGCTTCAAACTGCTCTAACGTCATCATATTTTCAGGCAAATAACCCGCCGTCGAAATACGATGCAAAGAATGAAGATGCGCACCACAACCTAACGCTTCACCAATATCCTCGCCAATGGTTCGAATATAAGTACCTTTGGAACACTGAATATCAAGCGTCAGTGTATCTTCGGTTCTTGAAACAAGAGTTAGATTTGAAATAGTAACACGACGACGTTTCCTTTCTATAACGATGCCTTGACGGGCATACTCATACAAAGGCCTACCTTCGTGCTTTAAAGCAGAATACATGGGAGGTATTTGCTCAATTTCACCACGAAATCCGTCTAGAATTTCTTCAAGAGATTCATCAGTAAGAGTAGGAATCAACTCCTCAGTTAATACCTCACCTTCACGATCACCGGTTGTGGTTCTTTTTCCCAACTGTATGCAGGTTAGATAACGCTTATTTGCATCCAATAAATATTGAGAAAATTTCGTCGCTTCTCCGAGACACAATGGCAACATTCCTGTTGCCAAAGGGTCAAGCGCCCCAGTATGTCCAGCTTTTGCTGCCTGATAAAGACGGCGGACACGCTGCAGCGCTTGGTTCGAACTTAAACCTATCGGCTTGTTCAGTAGAACGATACCGTCCACTGAACGCCATTTTGCTTTAACCATACGAACTTATTACTCGCCTTCGTTACCGTTTTTTGTCTCATCATCACGAATTGCTTCGTCAATAAGAGCAGACATGCGTGAACCATTAACAACACTCTGGTCGTAGTGGAAACGCAAATGCGGCATAACACGAAGTTTTACTTCTTGTGCTAAACGACGACGCAAGAACCCTTTCGCACTATCAAGTGCAGCTTGGTTCTCAGCCAATACTTCTGGCTGGTCATCTTTACCAAGTACGGTGTAATAAATATCCGCATAGCCTAAATCTTTTGCTACACGCACTTCGTTGACAGTAACTAATCCTAAACGAGGATCTTTTACTTCAAACTGGATCAAGGACGCCAGCTCCTTTTGGAGCTGGTCACCAATCCGACTAGTACGACTAAATTCGCCTGCCATGATCTTGTCCTATTAAAGCGTACGCGCTACTTCGACGGTTTCAAAAACCTCGATCTTATCGCCTACTTTGACATCGTTGTAGTTCTTCACGCCGATACCACATTCCATACCGCGGCTAACTTCGTTAACAGCATCTTTGAAACGACGAAGAGACTCAAGTTCACCTTCGTAAATAACAACGTCATCACGCAATACACGAATCTGCTTGTTACGGTAAACCGTACCTTCGATAACCATACAGCCGGCAACCAAGCCAAACTTAGGCGAACGGAACACATCACGCACTTCAGCAGTACCTTTGATGTCTTCACGAAGATCTGGAGACAACATACCAGACAAAGCAGACTTAACATCATCAATGATGTTGTAGATAACGCTGTAGTAACGAAGATCAATGCTTTCACGTTCGATAAACTGCTTAGCAGAGTTATCAGCACGCACGTTGAAACCAAAAATAACGGCATCAGAAGCTAAAGCCAAAGTAGCATCCGTTTCGGTGATACCACCAACGCCACTAGAGACGACATTCACTTTTACTTCGTCTGTGTTCATATCAGTCAATGATTTGATCAAAGCTTCTAGAGAACCACGAACGTCAGCTTTTAGAACCACATTCAAAGTACGAACTTCGTCTTTACCCATTTCAGAGAACAAATTCTCCAATTTAGCAGAGTGTTGACGAGCAAAGCGTACTTCGCGGTATTTACCCTGACGGAAGTTAGCTACTTCACGCGCTTTACGCTCATCAGCAACAACGATGAACTCTTCACCAGCTTCTGGCGTTCCGTCAAGACCAAGAATCTCAACTGGAATAGATGGACCAGCAGAATCAATCGTCTTACCAGTTTCATCCAACAAAGCACGAACACGACCCATTTGAAGACCAGCCAACACGATGTCGCCTTTCTTCAAAGTACCGTTCTGAACGAGCAAAGTTGCAACTGAACCACGACCGCGATCAAGGCGAGCTTCAACAACAACACCTTTAGCCGGTGCGCTAGGAACAGCCGTCAACTCTAATACTTCAGCCTGAAGAAGAACCGCTTCTAAAAGCGCTTCTATACCTTCACCAGATTTTGCAGATACGCCAACAAACTGGATGTCACCACCCCATTCTTCTGGCACAACTTCTTGCGCTACCAATTCATTTTTAACACGATCGATATCAGCGCCTTCTTTGTCGATCTTAGTCATGGCAACAACAATTGGCACACCGGCAGCACGCGCGTGTTGGATCGCCTCGATTGTTTGCGGCATTACACCATCATCAGCAGCACAAACTAGAATAACAATGTCTGTCGCCTTGGCACCACGAGCACGCATAGAGGTAAACGCAGCGTGTCCAGGTGTATCCAAGAAGCTGATCATGCCATGTGGTGTTTCAACATGGTAAGCACCAATGTGCTGGGTAATACCGCCAGACTCACCCGCAGCAACACGAGTTGTACGAATGTAATCAAGCAATGATGTTTTACCATGGTCAACGTGACCCATTACGGTAACTACTGGTGCACGTTTAATTGCTTCACCTTGGTAGTCAATGGCTTCAATCATGTCGTTTTCGACAGCATTTTCATCGATAAACTTAACAGTATGGCCCATTTCTTCAACAACTAAAGTCGCTGTATCACGGTCAATTGTCTGGTTAATAGTCGCCATAGCGCCCATTTTAAACATGATCTTAATAACTTCAGCGCCTTTCACTGCCATTTTTTCAGCAAGATCAGCCACTGTAATACTTTCTGGCAATGCCACTTCATGGATCATTTTAGCCGTAGGCTTTTGGAAACCATGTTCTTGTTTAGATGGCTTCTTATTCTTACGACCCAATTTACCACGACGAGTAAATTCATCTTCATCATTCACATTAACGCGTGAAGTACGCTTATTGTCTGGGTTTACACGACCACGAGGTTTATCTTTATCTTTGTCGTTGTCATGTCTAACTGGACCCTTTTTGCCTTTAGGTGCAACAGTTGACTTCTTACTATCCATTGCTGGTTGAGACACTTTTTTCGACGCCTTAGGCTGCTTCGGTGATTCCACGGGTTCTGCCGCTCCTGTATCGGAAACATACTGCTCCGTTTCATTGACCGCGTCAGCATCCGCTACGACGTTTTTCACCGTTGCTTCTTGACGCGCTTTTTCTTCGGCTTCAGCCTTCGCTTTTGCCGCCTTCTCTTCTTCTTGCTTACGCTCTAACTCAAGACGAGCTTTTTCTTGCGCTAAACGCTCTTGCTCTTCAGCAAGACGCTTTGCTAACTCTTCTTGTTTCTGAGCTTCTTCATCATCACGCTTAACATAGGTACGTTTTTTCTTAACAGCAACATTAACGGCTTTTCCGCCATCACGAGACAAAGTACTTGTTGTCTTACGCTGCAAGGTAATACGCTGGCTATTATCACCTTCTTCACCATGTTGACGTTTTAAATAACTCAATAGAACTTGCTTTTCAACTTCAGAGACTTCTTGACTTGCACTCGTTTGAGGCAGGCCAGCGTCTTTCATCTGAGCTAGTAGCTTATCGACTGGCGTATTTACCAGCTCGGATAGTATCTTTACGGTTTGAACTGTCATTAAGTTCCCCCTTATGTACTCAGATTTTATTCAGATTCAGTAAACCAAGGTGCGCGAGCAGTCAAGATAAGACGACCTGCACGCTCTTCAGTCATACCTTCAACGTCAAGCAATTCATCAACTGATTGTTCAGCCAAATCTTCCATAGTAACAACCCCCATAGAAGCAAGCACCAAAGCAAGGTGGTTATCCATTCCTTCCATCGCCAATAAGTCGGCAGCAGGTTTGGCATCATCTAATTGCTCTTCAGCTTGAAGCGCTTGGTTCAGCAAAGCTTCTTTTGCACGTGAACGTAGCTCGTTTACTAAATCTTCATCAAATCCATCGATGTCTAACATTTCTTCCATTGGGATATAAGCGACTTCTTCTAAAGAAGTGAATCCCTCATCAACCATCTGGATCGCCAAATCATCATCGATATCTAATCCATTAACGAAGATATCAATCAGCTTTTGCGATTCTTCTTGCTGCTTAGCTTCTGCATCTTCGCTGGTCATTACATTCAAAGACCAACCAGTCAGAGTAGACGCTAAACGAACGTTTTGACCATTACGACCAATCGCTTGCGCTAAATTATCACTCTTAACCGCAACATCCATAGAATGCGCATCTTCATCAATGACAATAGAATCCACTTCTGCAGGTGCCATTGCGTTGATCACTAGCTGAGCTGGGTTATCATCCCAAAGTACGATATCTACACGTTCGCCATTCATCTCGTTAGAGACTGCTTGAACTCGCGCACCACGCATACCGACACAAGCACCGATTGGGTCAATACGGCGGTCATTTGTTTTAACGGCAATTTTGGCACGTAAACCAGGATCACGTGCAGCACCACGAATTTCGATAACTTCTTCAGCGATTTCTGGCACTTCAAGGCGGAACAACTCGATCATGAATGCTGGCGCGTTACGAGACAGAATTAATTGCGCACCACGGCTGTCATCGCGAATTTCAAGCAACAATGCACGGATACGGTCATTCATTCTGAAACTTTCACGAGCGATCAATTGATCTTTTGGTAATGACGCTTCCGCGTTTTCACCAAGATCAATAATCAAGCTATCACGAGTCACTTTTTTGACCTGACCATGAACAAGCTTGCCAACTTTTTCCGTGTACAACGCCACCATTTTAGCGCGCTCAGCTTCACGTACCTTTTGTACGATAACTTGTTTAGCTGTTTGGGCAGCAATACGACCAAATACTTCAGACTCAACTTCTTCTTCGTAAATCTCGCCAATAGGCACACCAAGATTTTGTTCTTCAGAATCATCAATTGTTAATTCGAATGCTGGAGCGGAATAATCTTCATCTGCAACAATATGCCATTGACGGTAAGTTTTGTAATCACCTGTACGCTGATCAATAGAGACGCGAATTAATGCGTCTTCTTCAAAACGGCGTTTGGCAGCACTAGCTAAAGCAATTTCAACGGCTTCGAAAATAACTTGTTTCGGAACATCTTTCTCGTTGGAAACGGCTTCCACTACCAAAAGAATTTCTTTGCTCATCCTTTTAGCCTCTCTTCAAGGTTAATTTTTAAAATTGTGGAACAACATTTGCCTTATCGATCAAATCGATAGGCAATAAGTATTCTTCTTGATCTACGCGAATAACAATATCTTCGCTTTCGATCCCCATTAGTTGCCCTTTAAACTTACGTCGCCCATCAAAAGGCACACGCAAGCGCAAAGAAACAATAGAACCGATATAAGCCTGATATTGAGCCAAACTGAATAAAGGCCGATCTAAACCTGGTGACGATACCTCTAGGTTGTACTCCCCAGTAATTGGGTCTTCAACATCTAGAATAGAACTAACTTGACGGCTAACTCGGGCGCAATCTTCTACGTCAATCCCTTTTTCAGCATCCGTTTCGATATAAATACGAAGCACAGAATCTTTACCTAAAGATAAATATTCCATCCCCCAAAACTCAAACCCTAAACCTTCAACGACTGGTCGAATAAGTTCTTCTAAAATCGTATATTTTGCTGACAATCGTTTTCTCCGAAAACCAATTTTGTAAAACGCAGAAACAAAAAACGGGCTCAAGGCCCATTTTCATTTATAAACAGTAACAGTACAGATAACAAAAAACCCCATATAGGGGTTCTCAGCACTCTGCTCAAATAAAACTGAGAGAGCATCCTTCATAAAGAAGGTCGTCAATCCTGACACTAAACACTAAGAACAAACTGGTGCGGATACCTAAACTAGGAAAACCATGAGAAGAATATCTTTTAAAAAGAAACTCAAATCTCGACAAACCAGATTGCTCTGCATCAATATTCCGACATCATACACAAAATACGACATCAATTCAAGATTGGTGCGGATGGGGGGACTCGAACCCCCACGAGCATAGCTCACCACCCCCTCAAGGTGGCGCGTCTACCAATTCCGCCACATCCGCAAAGCACTACACAGCTAACACAAACACTTTCAAAACCAGTATAACTAAATATTACTCAGTTACAGGTAGATCAGATGATGTTTTTTTCTTATCACCCAACTCTGGCAAACCTATAGTTTCTTCAACTTGAGGAGCTGAAGGAACAAAATCAAGCACACCTGAAACACTTTTTGCCTGTTCACTGGCAAAAAAAGCCAGACCAAAACTAGTCAAAAAGAAAATCAATGCAAACACTGCGGTCATTTTCCCAAAGAAACTACCACCACCTTGACTCCCAAATACTGTCTGGGACGCACCACCACCAAAAGAGGCGCCAGCGTCCGCACCTTTGCCTTGCTGCAACAAAACCAACGCGATAATTACAACCGCCGCCAGTACATGCAAAACTAAAATTAGTGCTTCCATCAATTAACCTGCTGTTTTTACAATCGCGATAAATTCTTTTGCATCAAGAGATGCACCACCAACAAGAGCACCATCTACATCAGGCATTTGAAACAAAGCCGAGCTGGTTGATGCCTTAACACTTCCACCATATAGAATCTGCACTTTCTGAGAAACAGATTCCGATGTTTTGGCCAAAAAGGCCCGAATAGATTTATGAACATCTTGTGCTTGCTCTGCACTTGCAGACAAACCTGTCCCTATTGCCCATACCGGCTCATAAGCAATAACCATCTGCTCAAATGAAGCGATACCAACAACATCAACAACAGCCTGAAGTTGCTGTTCACATACTTCTAGCGTCTTGCCTGACTCTCGCTCAGCCAATGTTTCACCGATACATAACATTGGAGTCAAACCAAAATCTAAAACTGCTTTTACTTTAGAAGCTATAAGCTCATTTGTTTCACCATAAAGAGAACGTCTCTCTGAATGACCAAGCAACACATACTTAACCCCAAAGTCGCCCAACATAGAAGTAGATACTTCACCTGTAAAGGCACCTTTCACTTCTTGACTAACATTCTGCGCAGCTAAAACTATACCACTAGCAGATATCAATTCATCAACTTGCGACAAATAGGGAAAAGATGGAGCAACAACCACTTCAGAGCTAGAACAGTCCATCTCAAGCAAACCGTTAATCAGTGAAACAATAGACTCTTTCGAGCCATTCATCTTCCAGTTACCAGCTACTATTTTCTGACGAATCATATCCTAACCCCTAAATTCGAGGCGCCCATTCTATGGAATGGGCGCTTTGGTTTCAAGTATTTATTGTTATTCAATACATAAATTTCATTTTATGTATTTGCTTTAGCGGAAACTACAGAATTAACTTCTTCAACTAAATAATCAACAAGCTCATCTACAGTGTCATTATCTCGACCCTCGACCATAACTCGAATCAAAGGTTCAGTACCAGAAGCCCGAAGCAATACACGACCCAAGCCGTTCAAACGCTCATTTGCTACAGCAATTGCCTTCTGCAAAGCTGGCTCTTCATTTGGAATAAAACGCTTGGCCACACGGATATTTTTCAACTTTTGAGGGAATTTAACCAAGCCAACCAAGAGCTCATCAAGCGCCTTACCCTCTTCAACCATGGCACGAAGCACCTGAAGCGCAGCAATGATACCATCGCCTGTCGTAGTAATTGAGCGACATACAATATGCCCAGATGGCTCACCACCCAACACCCAACCATGCTGCATCAATTTTTCATTGACGTACCTATCTCCAACCGCAGCTCGACTAAAGCCAATACCCGTTTCAGAGAAAGCCAATTCCAAGCCAAAGTTACTCATCAGAGTACCAACAACACCACCGCTAAAACGCCCAGTACGCATAAGATGATTAGCGATAATATACAGAATATCATCACCATCGCGCACTACACCGTGACGATCAACTAATATCAAGCGGTCACCATCACCATCTAGCGCGATACCAAGATCTGCTTCTTCAGCTAAAACATTTTTACGCAACAACTCTGGCTTAGTCGCACCACTAAACTCATTAATATTCAATCCATCAGGATTAACACCAATCGATATAACTTCCGCACCCAGCTCGGAAAACACACGAGGGGCAACATGATAGGTAGCACCATCAGCACAATCAACAACGATTTTAAGACCGCTTAACTGCAAACCAATAGGAAACGTACCCTTACAATATTCAATGTAACGCCCTGCAGCATCATCAATACGCTTTGCACGCCCAATAAGACTAGATTCAACCACTACCATTGGCTGCTCAAGAAAATACTCAATGCGCTCTTCTATCTCATCAGAAATCTTTCCACCTTCGGCAGAAAAAAACTTAATACCATTGTCAGTATAAGGATTATGAGACGCACTAATAACAATGCCAGCACTCGCGCGGAATGTTCGAGTCAAATAAGCAATCGCAGGCGTTGGCATAGGGCCAACTAAACGCACATCCGCACCGGCCGCAACAATGCCAGACTCAAGCGCAGACTCAAACATGTAACCAGAAATACGAGTATCTTTACCTATCAGAATCTTCTTATCATTTTCCTTAAAAACTTGGCCAGCCGCCCAACCAAGCTTAAGCATAAACTCTGGCGTAATTGGCGTCGTACCGACTTTCCCACGAATTCCATCTGTACCAAAATACTTACGCATTAAATCTCTCTCTCAATACGAGACATTAACGCCAACATTTCAACATGCGGCCTAACATCATGAACTCTAAAAATACGAGCACCCTTCAAATAAGCAGAAGCATTTGCTCCCATAGTGCCATATAAGCGCTCTTCAACCGGCAAACCTAAAGCCTCTCCTATCATAGTCTTTCTCGAAAGACCGACAAGAACTTCAAACCCCAGACCTTTAAACACTTCAGTATGCTTCAGCAGCGATAAATTATGCGCCAGCGTTTTCCCAAACCCAATACCTGGGTCCAAAATAAGGCGAGACCGAGAAATACCAACCGACTCACACTCAATAACCCTAGACATCAAATAACTCAAAACGTCATCAACCACCGATACATAATCAGGTCGATCCTGCATTGTTTGCGGCACACCTTTCATATGCATCAAACAAATAGGCAAATCAGTTTCGGCAGCGGCCTGCAAAGCACCTTCACGCTCAAGCGCCCTAACATCATTTATAAACCCCATCCCTAAAAGAGCAGCCCCATGAATTACCTCCGTTGTACTAGTATCTACAGACACAACGATATCGAAGCGTTTTTTTATTGCTTCAACAATAGGCAACACACGATCCAGTTCTTGCTGAATAGAAACAGGCACGGCACCAGGACGAGTCGACTCACCACCAACATCTATAATGCTAGCGCCCTCTTGAATCATCTTTTCAGCCTGACGCAAAGCAGCATCTAATGAATTAAAAGCACCACCATCCGAAAACGAGTCAGGAGTAATATTTAGTATCCCCATTACATGAGGAAGGGACAAGTCTAGCGACTTGTCCCCAAAAGGCATTAACGACATGAAAAAACCATATCAAAAAATTAACAGTTCGACGCTATTCACCTGCTGGTTTAGGTGAAGCTTGACCAGAAGTAGAGTCAAGATCATCTGACTCTGCCTCACTTTCAGAAGAGCCATCACCAGATGAAGCAACAACTTCGTCATTCACTTTATCTGCATCATCACCTTTAGGAGTGTGAGCACTAGGATCAGACCAACCTTCAGGAGGAGATGGCTTTTTACCGTCCATAATCTCTTTGATTTGCTTAGCATCAATTGTCTCATACTGCATCAATGCTTCCGCCATAACATCTAGCTTAGGACGATTTTCAACCAATATCGTTGTCGCTTTTGAATAACAACGACTAATAATATCTTGAACCTCAGCATCTATAATCTTGCCAGTTTCAGGCGAAAAATAGTTTGCCTTACTTCCAGTTGGCCCAGAAATATAGCCACCATTATTATCATCTTCTTCATAGGCGAATGGACCAAGTTTTTCAGACAACCCCCATTTAGTTACCATGTTACGAGCAATACTTGTTGCGCGCTCAATATCATTTGAGGCACCGGTCGAAACACCATCAAAGCCATGAATCATTTCTTCAGCAATACGACCGCCATACAAACTACACACCTGACTTTCAAGACCACGCTTACTAATACTGTATTTATCTTCTTCAGGTAAATACATAGTGACACCTAGTGCACGACCACGAGGAATAATAGATACCTTATAAACTGGATCATGCTCAGGCATTAAATAACCAATAATAGTATGGCCAGCTTCATGGTAGGCAGTATTAAGCTTTTCTTTATCACTCATCACCATGGTTTTACGTTCAGCACCCATGAGGATTTTATCTTTTGCTAGCTCAAGCTGCTCCATATTTACCAATCGACGATTAGAACGAGCAGCAAACAATGCCGCTTCATTAACTAGGTTAGCCAAATCAGCACCAGAGAAACCAGGCGTACCACGGGCAATGTTCTTTGGTTCTACGTCATCATCACAAGGCACTTTACGCAAATGCACTTTTAGAATTTGTTCACGACCACGAATATCAGGTAAGCCTACTTGTACTTGACGGTCAAAACGACCAGGACGAAGCAAAGCTGGGTCTAATACGTCCGGACGGTTTGTCGCAGCAATAACAATAATACCTTCATTACCCTCGAAACCATCCATTTCAACCAACAGTTGGTTTAATGTCTGTTCACGCTCATCGTTACCACCGCCCATACCGGAACCACGGTTACGACCAACAGCATCAATCTCATCGATAAAGATGATACATGGCGCATGCTTTTTCGCTTGCTCAAACATATCACGGACACGAGACGCCCCAACACCAACAAACATTTCAACAAAGTCAGAACCAGAAATAGTAAAGAACGGCACTTTTGCTTCGCCGGCAATTGCTTTAGCCAACAAAGTTTTACCTGTACCTGGAGGCCCACACATTAAGATACCACGAGGTATTTTACCGCCTAGGCGCTGAAACTTACTCGGCTCGCGAAGAAAATCCACCAATTCTGATGTGTCTTCTTTTGCTTCGTCACAACCAGCAACATCTGCAAACGTTGTTTTAATCTGATCTTCAGGCAAAAGCCGTGCTTTGGATTTACCAAAAGACATTGGACCGCCCTTGCCACCACCACCGCCTTGCATTTGGCGCATGAAGAACATGAAGATCGCAAGAATAAGAAGAATAGGAAAACTGGCAACTAATAGTTGAGTCCAAATACTTTGCTGTTCAGGCATACGCCCTTCAACAACAACATTATTGCTAAGCAAATCATCCATTATTTTTGGATCAGCTGCCGCAGGACGCACAGTATCAAAGGTGTCACCACTAGTTCGGCTGCCGCTAATGGTATAACCATCAACAACTACTTTCGCTATACGGCCATCTTGGACTTCTTTCACAAACTCGGAATAAGAAATTCGATTTGTGTCAGATGTCGTATTAAAATTATTAAACACAGTTAGTAGTACAGCAGCTATCACCAACCACAACAGTATATTTTTCAGCATATCGTTCAAGAGCACACCTCTTAACGGTTATTTTAAATGTCTCTGGTAATCATACCAGAACATATCCCATTAACCTTTATATTGTCTTCCTAATAAGTAAACTTCGCGACTTCTTGCTCGCGATGCATCTGGTTTACGCGTCACAACAGATTCAAATTGAACCCGCATAGTTTTGAGGTATTCTTCAAACCCCTCACCTTGAAACACCTTCACCAGAAAATTTCCGCCTGGACGTAACACTTGAGCCGCCATATCCAAGGCAAGTTCTACAAGATACATAGCCTGAGGCTGATCAGAAGAACTGTTACCACTCATATTGGGGGCCATATCTGAAATTACAAGATCTGCTTTTTTATCTCCAATTTCAGCTAAGATTGCCTCGTATACTTCTTGCTCAGTAAAATCCCCCTGAACAAAACTTACACCAGGCAAAGGCGCCATTTCTAAAATATCAGAAGCAACAATCGTCCCGTGATCGCCCACCAACTTTGCTGCTACCTGAGACCAACCACCAGGAGCGGCACCAAGATCAACAACACGCATAGCTGGCTTAAACAACTTATCCTTGTCGTTAATCTCTATCAGCTTATAACTCGCTCTAGAGCGATAACCATCTTGTTGGGATTTTTTGACATACGGATCGTCAAAATGTTCCTTCATCCAATTATTACTACTTTTTGATCTTGCCACGTTTTCATCATACCTAAATCAGTCAATATTCCGCTATAATATCGCTTAACCTCTAAAGCCTCCAATAAAGAGGGTCAACTAATATGAGAAATTTTTACTATGAGCATTACAAACGCCCAAAAAAAGCAATATCGCCTAATCGGCCACGCACTTAATCCTGTGGTTATGATTGCGGGCAACGGTTTAACAGAAACCGTTCTCACTGAAATCGATCGTGCTCTTGAAGATCACGAGCTGATTAAAATACGCATCAGTATTACAGATCGCGAAGTTCGCACCGCATTGATTGAAGAAATCAATAAAATAATGAAGTCTGAAACCGTACAAACCATTGGTAAAGTAGCGCTTTTCTACCGTGCAGCCTTAAAACCAAATCCAAAGCTGTCCAACCTACTTCGTTAAAACAAAACTTAGAGATAGTCTTTTTTGTTTAAAAAACAGACTATCTCTAAACTCTTCAAAATTACGGCCGATACCTTTGACAGCTAACAAAGGAGTCGTACCATGCTATTTATAGAGGCGTTAAATAGAGCAAGCACTCAACCGAACGAGAAAAAGTTGATTTCTAGAGCCAAATATCGCCCTATAATCAGCAATAAAGACTCTGTCGACTTAAGTTCTGCTGCGCACCAAGTAAAGGAAATACATCTAGATAGCCAAAGCAAATCCCCACTCACTGCATCAACAAGCGTTTTTGCCAACCTTATTGAGCATGTATTGAGTCATCTTATAAACAGTAATGCGCATCTGCATTCTCCGGAAGAACTTAATTTAGACACAAAAGACTGGAAACTCTTTCTACAAGTCCCTCCGATGACAAAAGAGAAGGACAACAAATCAGTAGAGTATGTTGCACCAGAAGTGTTACAGCGACCACCAGCCAAACAGCTAATATTCCATATCCCTGTAAAACCGTCTTACGGTATTCCTGTAGAGATGACCGTATTATTGTCGCCTCATAATGGCTCACCGGAAGCACCAAGCATTTTTTACACGTCCCCTAAAGAAAATTGGCTACCAGTATTACGCACACCCTATCCACCAGAATTTCTCGAGCAACAAATAACTCATTATCACATACTGCTTGATCAAGATGGCGAACCAGACCAACTGTCACCACTCTATACACACATAAATCAAAGTAGAGTAATGGGCGAAGACTCTTTTTCACCTCAAACTTTTGGCTTACGGATTTGGAGAGCAAAGAACAACACTTTAACACCTGTTGTTTTAGGAGATAGTCAGATTGGCTTATTGTTTGTTGGCCATTTCAAACCGATTGAAGGCAACCCAATTAGCGAAGAAGAAAGGGCCCGGCAGGCAAGCAACCTTTATACAAAGGCGTAACACTCAAAACCGAAAACCCCGCTCATACAGTGTATGAGCGGGGTTATTATCTAACAACTCAAAAATGATTTAATCCAATGCTCGCCATCGGCTAATGCGCTCTTGAAGCCCTATTACAAAAACGAAAAACACGGGAACGAAGAAGACGGCCAATACGGTCGCACTGATAATCCCACCCAACACTCCAGTACCAATCGCGCGCTGTATTTCAGCACTGGCCCCAGAAGCAATCACTAAGGGAACAACTCCCAAACCAAAAGCAAGAGATGTCATTAAAATAGGGCGCAACCTTAGACGAGCAGCAATCATAGCTGACTCAATCAACCCCTCCCCTTGTTCACGCAACTGCTTAGCAAACTCAACAATTAAGATCGCGTTTTTGGCAGAAAGACCAATCACCGTAATCATACCAACTTTAAAGAAAACATCATTTGGCATATCGCGAAGCAGAACGGCGATAACCGCACCAAGCAAACCAAGTGGTACAACCAACATAACAGAAAGCGGGATAGACCAACTCTCATACAATGCGGCCAATACCAAAAACACCACCAACATGGATAACGCCATTAGTAGGGGTGCTTGAGATGACGACTGGCGCTCTTGAAGTGACTGCCCACTCCAAGCAGCCGCAAAGCCTGCTGGCAATTGATCCACTAAACGCTCCATTTCCTGCATGGCATCACCACTAGAAAAGCCTGCTGCTGCCGCACCAGAAATGCGTATTGCCGGAAAACCTTGATAGCGAGTTAACTGCAAAGGCGTTTCTGTCCAAACCGGAGTAACCACTTCTGATAGGGGAACCATGCCACCACCAATATTGCGCACGTATAGGTTAAGCACATCTTCTATCTGCATTCGTGCCGACGCATCGGCTTGTAAAATAACCTGCTGCATGCGCCCCGCATTTGGGAAATCACTAACATAAGTTGATCCCATCGCCGTAGAAAGCGTGTCACTAATACTGCTGAACGACACCCCCATGGCCTCTGCTTTAAGGCGATTAATATTCAGCTGAATACTTACACCCGAAGGTAAACCATCTGGATAGACACCAGTCACAACCTTACTTTGTGCCGCCAACGCAAGCAGTTTTGTTTCCGCTTCTTTTAATGCCTCATAGCCTCGATTGGCACGATCCTGCAAACGCATAGAGAAGCCTGAGCTAGTATCTAACTCATCGATTGCTGGAGGCATTAGACTCATCGCTGAGCCTTCAGAAATATCCGCCATAGCCTGCTGAGCAAGAGATACCTCTTCTTGCAAAGTAGTATATTCCCTATCTTCCCAATCTTTTAGAACAGTAAAGGCCATCGCTGCGTTCGAGCCTGAACCAGAAAAACCAAAACCCAAAATAGATAGATTAGACGCAATAGCAGGACGCGAAGCGATATACTCTTCAAACACTTCCACTACATCCAGCGTACGTTCGCTAGTCGCGTCAGCAGGCAACTGAATGGTCGTCATGAAATAACCCTGATCTTCTTCCGGTAAAAATGACGTCGGTAACTGCCGTAAAGCGAGAATTAATATAGCTACGATAACTATAAAGATCATCATCATTCGCCCTGTTCGGGCTACCAACTTACCAACACAAGAAACGTAGCCTTTCGTCATACTATCAAACGTTCGATTGAACCAACCAAAGAACCCTGTTTTCTTAAAGTCTTTCTCTGTGTGAGGTTTAAGCAAAGTAGCACAAAGTGCTGGTGTAAGAGTCAAAGCCAAAAATGCGGAAAACAAAATAGACACTGCCATGGAAAGTGAAAACTGCTGATAAATCACCCCAACAGAACCACTAGCAAAAGCCATAGGAATAAATACTGCGGTTAACACTAAGGTAATACTAACCACCGCACCAGTTATCTGCCTCATTGCCTTGACTGTCGCATCCTTCGGACTCAACCCTTCTTCAGCCATAATCCGCTCGACATTTTCCACCACAACAATCGCATCGTCGACAATAATGCCAATGGCCAGCACCATGCCAAACATCGTCAACACATTAATAGAAAAGCCTGCCAACAGCATAATTGAGAAAGTTCCCAATAAAGCAATCGGCGCAACAATTGCTGGAATTAAGGTATAGCGAATGTTCTGCAAAAACAAAAACATCACAAGGAATACCAACGCCATCGCCTCAAGTAGGGTATAAATTACTTTCTCAATTGAAACTTTGACAAAAGGTGCCGTGTTAAAAGGGATGGAGTAACTCATACCTGCCGGCATGGTTCGCCCCAACTCTTCCATACGAGCCAACACCTTATTTGAGGTACTAACAGCGTTAGCGCCAGGAGCCAATTGAATAGCCGCCGAAGTGGATACTTTGCCATTTTCACGATTACTAAAGCCGTAAGATTGGGCCCCTATCTCAACTCTCGCAACATCACTCAACACAATTTTCGAACCGTCTGTGCGAGCTCTCACGACAATACTGGCAAACTCTTCAGGTGAGTTCAATTGCCCTTGAACGGTCAACGGCACAGTAACTCGCTGTCCAGTTACTGAAGGCGACGCACCAACACTACCAGGAGCGATTTGTGTATTTTGCTGAGCAATAGCAGTCGTTAGATCTGCCATAGTCAAACTATAAGACGTCAACTTATTTGGGTCTACCCAGATCCTCATTGCCTGCTCAGAACCAAACAGCTGTACATTACCCACGCCATCGATGCGACGAAACTCTTCCAACAGATTGCGTGACATATAGTCACTCAACGACGTTTCAGTAAAACGCCCATCATCGGATTTAAGGCCAACAATCATAAGAAAGCTCGACGTTGCTGATTCGACACTCAAGCCATTTTGACGAACTGCCTGAGGTAGACGTGCTTCAACTGCTTTAATCTTGTTTTGCACATCGACCTGAGCCAACTTAGGATCTGTACCCGGCTTAAATGTCACCGTAATAGAAGCGGATCCAGAGCCATCTGCTGAGGATTCGAAATACAACATATTCTTTACGCCTGAAAGCTCGCGTTCAATCAAACTCAAAACCGCATCATTCATTGTATGAGGATTCGCGCCAGGGTAGGTCGCCATAATACTGACAGACGGAGGAGCAATAGATGGATAACGAGCGATCGGCAATTGTGGAATTGACAATACACCACCCAAAATAATAAATAAGGCAAGCACCCAAGCAAATATGGGGCGATGAATGAAAAACTGAGCCATAAACATGCTTCCTGTAAAACAAGTAGAACCTGTAGAATTAATGAGCAATCGCAGAGACTGACTTGTTCGACGTCCATTCTTGTACGCGAACTTCCATACCATTCACCAGCCGATCCATTCCTTCGACAACAATTTTCTGACCTGCCATTACCCCCGCCTTCAAGCGGTAATATCTATCAACCAACTCCCCTAATTCGACTGGAATGAGGCGCACCTGACTATTTTCATCGATAACCCACACCTGCGATTGCCCCTCAAAACGGACTATCGCCTGTTGAGGTAACATCAAAGCCTTATCGTAATAACTACGATCCACTTTGGCCTGCACAAACATCCCGGGTAAAAGCTGCTGCCCTGAGTTGTCTATTAGCACCCGCAACAACACATCTCCCGTACCGGCATCAACACTAATACCTGAAAATACGATATATCCTTTTAAGTCATAAGGTTCGCCGTTAGAACGTAAAACCGATATTAGCAAGCCATCTTCTACTCCCTGTTTCGTTAACGCTTTCTGTAAGGATTCAAGAGAAGATGCAGGACGTCGCAAATCAAGATAAACCTGATCGATCTGCTGAATTCGTGCCATTGGACTGCTATCCGTACTGCTAACCAACGCCCCTTCTGACACTAAAGTCTGATCAATACGACCAGAAATAGGTGCTTCTACGGTGGCAAATGTTAAATCGAGTTTACGACGTGCTAGCGTCGCCCGCGCTTGTGCGACCTCAGCCAACGCTTGGTCTCGTTTAAAAACCTCATCGTCGTACACTTGGCGACTGATTGAATTAGAGTTAAGTAATGAGTTCAATCGCACTATTTGCTTTTGAGAATGAGCCAATGAAAGTTCCGCCCGCTTAAGAGCAGCAGTAGCACTATCAACTTCTGCTAAAAAAGGTGCCGGATTAATTTGGTATAAAGGTTGACCTGCTTTCACATCACTACCTTGATCAAAGAGCTTTTCTTGTACAATTCCACCAATCTGAGCGCGAATTTCAGCGATTCGTACTGGAGCGACTCGACCTGATAATGTGTCCCTCACAGTTAACGCCTCAGGCGTTAAAGAAACCGCCGACACTAAAGGTGTCGATACCAAAAGCTCTTTGCTTGATTGCGACTGATCGCAAGCAGTCAGAATAAAAGCTAATGCCGCAATCATTCCATAGCGGGTACTACTAAGGTTAAATTTCATCGAAAATCCTATACCTTCTAAGGCAAGTAAACATTGAATAATCTAAATTCTACTTTTACTAAATGGAGCTATGGCCGAGAATGTATGTAGATTTGATGGAGATGAACACTTTTTATGAATAACGAGATAATAGGTTCAGCAATAAACACTAATATCCAAGCAACGATACTAATTGCGGAAGATGAACTTGATATTGCAGAAATTCTGATTGCCTATTTAGAGAAATCTGGCATGCGCACTTTACATGCAAATAATGGCCTTCAAGCGCTGGAACTTCATTTAGAGCATAAACCGGATATTGTTTTACTGGATGTCCAGATGCCTAAACTTGACGGCTGGCGAGTACTTTCTGAGATTCGTCACCGCGGCAACACCCCTATAATAATGCTAACCGCCATGGATCAAGATATCGATAAACTCATGGGACTGCGTATCGGGGCAGACGATTATGTCGTCAAGCCCTTTAACCCAGCTGAAGTAGTGGCGCGAACTCAAGCAGTATTGCGCCGAACGATGATGAAAGAATCTTTGTCACAAAAAACGCTGCAGGTGGGTCCATTACACATTGATATAGAAAACCATTCAGTTTCGGTAGAGCAAAGAGGCGAGCACTTAAACATCACACTAACACTGACTGAATTCAAGCTCTTAGCACTTATGGCTCGCACACCAAAGCGGGCCTATAGTAGAACTGAACTATTAGAAAGCTGCTTACCTGAAGGCGATACATTAGAACGTACAGTGGATAGCCATATCAGTAAACTACGAAAAAAATTAGAGTTAGTTGGCGTTACAGATACTCCTGTTGGCGTAAGAGGCATTGGCTATCGCTTATGGGATCGAAAATGAAAATAGCTGGATTAAGTGGCAAAATCATTGCTTCAATGATTGCTATCACCTTACTTGCGGTATTGCTTGTGTTCTTTACAGCGTATCTTTTTTACTATTTCATGGATACATTTTGGCCAGATTATATCTTTGTAGACAGCTATATTCCTGCTGCACCAGAACTCATCTGGCTAGCAGGAACAACCATCATAGCACTGACAATAGCCGTAGCCGTAGCCGTCAATTTGGCACGTCATATTTTATCTCCACTCAACTCCGTTACGAAAGGCATTCGCCTTCTCGCAGCAGGCGATTTGTCGGCGAGAGCAACGTCATTCAATAATGCACAAAATGAAACAAATCAGCTTATTCGTGATTTTAATTTACTCGCAGAGAAATTAGAACGAATGACCAACGAGCAAAGATTTTGGAACGCAGCCATTACCCACGAATTACGAACCCCCGTCACTATTTTATATGGTCGTTTACAAGGCATGCTCGATGGCATATTCACCCCAGATAACCATCAATTACGCAGTTTATTAGTACAGGTGGATGGATTAAAAAATCTTGTAGAAGATTTACGAGTCGTCAGCCTAGAAGAAAGTGGTCATCTAAATTTAAGATCACAATATATCAATTTAAATACAGAAATCACCTCGGTTGTCGAGTTTATGAAAGACTCTCTAGCTCAAGCACATCAATATGTGGAACTAGATCTAGCCGTAAACGATGCTTCTTGTGACCCTGCTAGAATCAGACAAGCGCTAATCGCACTACTTACCAATGCCATTAAACATGCTGTACCAGGTTGCATTAAGATTCAAACACGAAGCACACAAAACTCACTGACTCTATGTGTAGAAGATGAAGGCCCCGGTATTGCTGAAGCCTTAGCGCCACATGTATTCACCGCATTCAGACGCTCATCTGACAGTGACGTAACGGGAAGTGGTTTAGGTTTAGCTGTGGTTGCTGCTATTGCTAGAGCACATAATGGTGAAGCCAGTTGCCGCCCAACAGCAGAAGGCGGTACGCGGTTTGAAATGCGCTGGCCATATAATCGAATAGCACAACCAGAAAAGCGGTAACGATCAGATAAAAAAACCTTCCACACGAATAACATGCAGAAGGTTTATTTTTTATCAATTGTTTTATCAGAAGCTAAACACTAAAGCTCGCACCACAACCACAGGTAGATGTGGCGTTAGGGTTTTGCACCACGAAGCGCGAGCCTTCTAAGTTTTCTTTATAGTCCACTTCCGATCCAACAAGATATTGGAAACTTAACGGATCAACAACCAAAGTGACTCCGTTACGCTTTACTTCTGTATCGTCCTCTTGATGTTCTTCATCAAAAGTAAAACCATACTGAAAGCCGGAACAACCGCCCCCCGTCACATAAACACGCAACATGAGCCGATCATTTTCTTCTTCTTCAATTAAAGATTGCAGCTTTGCAGCTGCTGCGTCTGTAAATTCAATAGGATCAATCGATTCAACCATGCTCATTCCAATACCACTAAAACCATTTCGATAAATGAATTATCCACTTATCCGAGTAATTTAGTCAAGTATTGATCAATGTTCACGGGTTGAGTGGAATCGAACTTGAGGCCATTTTTCTTCTGCCATCATCAAATTAACTCGAGTTGGTGCTAAATACGTCAAATGCCCGCCACCATCAATAGCTAAGTTATCTCTACACTTGTTTTTAAATTCTTCAAATTTCTTAGCATCGTCACACTCAACCCAACGAGCCGAGTTGACGTTTACTGCTTCATAGATACATTCCACTTTGTATTCGTCTTTTAAACGGTACGCGACAACTTCATATTGCAGCTGACCAACTGCACCAACAATAAGTTCGTTGTTACGTTGAGGCATAAATAACTGAGTAGAACCTTCTTCAGAAAGCTGCTGTAAGCCTTTTTGCAAAGCTTTCATTTTCATCGGATCTTTTAAGCGTACACGGCGGAATAACTCAGGCGCAAAGTGAGGAATACCAGTGAACTTTAAATCTTCCCCTTCCGTGAAAGTATCACCTATCTGGATCGTGCCATGGTTATGCAAACCAATAATATCACCAGAGAAAGCTTCTTCAACACCCTCACGATCACCCGCTGTAAAAGACACCGCATCCGTCACTTTAATATCTTTACCAATACGGCAATGACGCATTTTCATACCACGATTATAAGTCCCTGAACACACTCGCATAAACGCAATACGGTCACGGTGTTTAGGGTCCATGTTGGCCTGAATTTTAAAAATAAAGCCGGAAAATTTTTCTTCCTTTGCTTCAACTTTGCGGGTATTAGTTTCGCGGTCAATAGGAGCTGGCGCCCATTCCACAAAGCCATCTAACATTTCACGAACACCAAAGTTAGAAAGTGCTGTACCAAAAAACACTGGCGTCAATTCACCAGCTAAATACGCACCAAGCTCGAATTCATGGCTCGCACCACGAACCAATTCGATTTCATCGACATAAGCAGCCCAATCATCACCAAGCAATTCTTTTGCCTTATCAGACTGTAGACCTTCGATTCGAATATCGTCCATCAAGGTATGGCCGCGACCACGAACAAATACATGAATCGTATCGGTATAAAGGTTATAAACACCTTTAAAGAAATCACTCATCCCAATCGGCCAAGTAATCGGTGCGGCAGCGATTTTTAGGACTTCTTCTACTTCATCTAACAATTCAATCGGATCGCGAATATCGCGGTCCATTTTGTTGATGAAAGTCAAAATAGGCGTATCACGTAAACGACAAACGTCCATCAACTTGATAGTACGGTCCTCTACACCTTTTGCACCGTCGATGATCATCAATACAGAGTCAACTGCGGTTAGCGTACGGTAAGTATCTTCCGAGAAGTCTTCATGCCCAGGTGTATCAAGCAAGTTTACGATGCGATCTTTGTATGGGAACTGCATCACAGAAGAGGTAATCGAGATACCACGCTGCTTCTCCATCGCCATCCAATCCGATGTCGCATGCTTATCACCTTTGCGGCCTTTTACAGAGCCAGCCGTTTGGATAAGCTGACCAAGCAGCAAAAGCTTTTCAGTGATGGTTGTTTTACCGGCGTCAGGGTGCGATATGATAGCAAATGTTCGTCTATCATTGATTTCATTGATAAATTTTTCATTCATTCTTTGCGATTCCGTTTTTATGTACGCTGTTATGTACACAATTTTATTTTGTACAGAACCGCGCCCAATCTATTTTTTAACAATTGGGCGGGATTCTATCAAACCTCCCTCTTTTTCGCTCATTTTAATATTTGAATAGACGATTTCAGTATTCTAACGATGTGCTGGCGTTTTACTGGATCTAAGTTTTGCACAATCAAATTAAATTGACTCAGCACATCACACAATTCCTTATCATAATCATTATTCAAATATCCGTACGGCAAACCTAATGACCTTTCTATCTTTCGCCGCGTCTCAATCGTTGGTACGTTTTGCCCTAATTCCCATGCTTTAACCGCCCTTGCTGACTTGTTCACCATTTCCCCCAGTGATTCCCTTTTTACTCCTTTCGCCATCCGTGCATCTTTCAATCGTTTTGCGAATGACATTTATCACCTCTACTTATAGCAGAGGAATTTTATTTTCTTGATACAAATCAATAAACAGAATTAGCGTCATGTTTTTGCAACAGTCAGATGTATGACCGTTATTTAGTGAAATCGAACAGCCACTTAATGTAAATCGGACATTCGTTACGTCATCATATTGTAAAGATAGAGTAATGCGTTGTAAAAAACATCAACACACGGATTTACAAAACTTAAAAGGATTAAATTATGAACTTTGAAAACTTCCACGATGACGCAAGCAAATACATCGATCAAGCCCTCTCTACTGTCATCTTAATTTCTCATGAAAGCGCGTTCACTAATGTTAACCCCAAAATCATTGAACAAGCGCTTTGGAGTGTCACCGAGTCATTAACAAAACTAGATCAACTTTTTTACAGTGTTTTAGATGATGAAAACAGCGCAGCACGGAAACCATAAGGCTTTCAGCGTTTTTTATGTCTATTCTAAGGCGTTTTAAGCTGCAATTTCTTTCATGTGGCTGCAATTCCATTTTTTATAGAAACGCACTGTATACGGGCTGTGGCGGCTTTTAATTGCGCTTTTAGAATTGCAGGAATAAGAAAAAGCGTAAAGCGTGCGGGCGTGGGGAGGAGTGCTTTTTGGGGGGCGGGGAAGCGGCGCGCTGGCTGGCTGCTGGCATGAAAAAGGGCGCTGTATGCGCCCTTTGGTTGTTGTTTGGTGTGTTGGTTATTTAAGCAATGGTTTCAGCTTACCCGCTTGTTCCGTGGCTTCCGCGCTTTTTTGTGTATAGCTGGCGGTGTTCATTGGTGGGGATGTTGTGCCCGCTCCACCTGGATCACTCCATGTATATGAATGGTTGTGCGTTCCTGCAATTTTTGCGAGGTCTGCGACGGTGTTCATTAGGTCGTGTAGCAAAGCATAAATGTTTGTCGTATCGTCGCCCGCATGGTGTTTGGCTGCGATCATTTCATGCAGTTGTCCAGCCTTGAACCTTAAGTCTTGTTCTATCTCTGTGGTGCTGTTCTTTCCTTTGGTTTCCCATTCATTGTCTTTGTTTACCTGTATGTATCCGGTTTCTGATTGCTGCCAACGTTGATCCGTTTCGGCCATGTTCGGCAGCTTCAAACCATGTGGCAGTATGTTCCTAATGAATGGGTGTGCGGGCGATCCGTAAGCAAACGCCAATTCAACGATAGTTCCGACGCTTGGCTTTGACCAAAAGCCGCGCTGTTCGCCGCCAGCCGGAACGGGTAATAAGACATCTTCTATTACCGGTATGTCTTTATCTTCTTGGCCGTTAGCTTTTAGCAATTGCACAGAGACAGAATACACGGGCGTTTCTTCCGTGACTGTTTGCCCCGCTAATGGTGTGAGCGTGTCGGTTATTTTTGCCAACATGGGTAAATGCCAACCACTTTTCAATTCTGGATATTTGCGCATCATTATGCGTTCAATCATCGTTTCCATGAAACCACCATTTTTGATTCGATCATACGCACGCTAGTAAGACGGTTATCGTTTAAAAGATAGTTTGGCCGTAGACCTGGTATTGCCATAATCTCGGCGCTTTGTGTTGCCAGTTGTTTATCCAATACCGCCGCCGGTATGTGTATGGGTGTGTCTGGCCAATGGCCGTCTTTCCACGATCCGACATAGATTAAACCGTCGCGCCGTTGCTGCCACAAATAGCCGCTTATGCCGAACACATCGGCGATTGCTTTGATTAGATGAAAGCCATTGCCCGTGTTGATGAAGTGAGGCACTTTTTTAGCCGTATAATCTGCAGACGGTAGAGCAAAGCCAAGCCCCGTGATTTCCTTAACCTTGGCTAGAACTTCTTTAAGCGTAACGTTACGCAATGCCAATGGAACCGGCATTTCTAGCATGTTGGATTTCTCCCGACAAAAGATGGTTTGCACGCCCTTTCCCGCTGGCGTTGATCGTTCTATGTAGCCGTAAAAATGGCCTTGTTGTTGACGGCCATCGACTCCAAATGAAAAAAACGCGGTCCCACTTAGTGAAACCGCGCTTTCTACTGTAAATGTTGCCCGTCCTGGCATCATTGTATTTAGTGCTACGTCATGCGAAACCAGCGCCGCCCTTTCACCATTAATTTTAAGCGTGTAATCATACTTCATCGCCCTTTTTTTCCTCTTCTGCTAACTTCGAATCGATCCACGCCAAGCCTTTTTCAAACCAACCAGCCGGCAAGCTTTCCGCCGCTGACACTTCGGATATTACCTTTTCATCAGCCGGCGCAGCTTTCGGTTCTTCTGCTTTGATTTTCTGTGTTTCGACTTTTTCAGCGATTGATAAATGCTCGATAAGAGTAAACGACACAGACCACGCCTGTTCTTCGTCTAGCTCTTGCGCGCTCACTTCGTCTGTGAAACGAACCTGACGAACACCAAACGCTTTAGCTGTTTGGTTCTCAATGTTGTAAACCTTTCGCGTACCTTTTGTTTCGTCTTTCGCCATGCTTAGCAATTTGATGTTTTTTAGAAATTCTGGTGTGTTGTATTTGATCTTCAAAGAGACACGTAAACGACACGCTTTATCGCCCTCTTCTGCACCTGCAGTCGATGAACTTTTGCCGGATAAGTCGGATTCCGGCAAACTGAATTTACAGTTTACCGTGTGTCCGTAGCCCTCGATATTTGTTTCATCTAAAACGAGGATTATCATTTATCGCGCTCCACTTCGTCACACCAAACAGGTGTAGACAACTCGCCTTCGCCGTACGTTTCCGTTACATAGCAAATAGGCCGAGGCGGTGGCGGTTCAGGTGCCAGTAGTGTATTTACACCCCACGACACTAACGCCGCCGCGCCTAGTACTAACCAATCAATCCCTAGCATACGCTACCCCTTTTAAGCCAGCGGAAAGCGCTCTTTGATTTCTGTCACTTTTGCGCGCCACGCTTGTTCCGCCTCTTCCGTTTGATCGAATTGCCATTCCATATAGAGCGGATCTGACTCTCGCTTGTACGCAGCTTCGCGCTTTTGTACGTTTTGCGATAGCTCGAAATCACGCTGTGCGATGACCGAATCGATTTGCTCTTGATCCATACCAAGCGCCGTCATGTACGGCACTGTAAAATCACTGTGGCTTTCGCTGTTAAAAATGTATGTTTGTTCCATTTTCTTACTCCAATTACTGCTGACAAGTAAAACGCTGGGCTATCGCCCAGCCATCAAAGATTCACAACTCATTACACAAATAAAGCGGGGCGAAACCCGATACTACTACTAACAATAGATCTAGCTAGACCCAAATCAATAGCACCCAAACCCGCATTTACACCATTCGTCCAGCACCCACCTCTGCGCGGAAATCGCTTTCCATAGTTTCGCGCATAAACATACCCCGTCAATCCAGCATCACCAACAGATTCAATTAGCAAACGCCTAAGAACCTCACTCCCTGAATAACTTTCACTCGTTGATATAGACGAAAACAAACCATTTCCTATGTAAGGATAATCATGACTATCACTGCCAGACGGCCCATTACGATTAGTAATAACCGAGCTCAGAACAGGCGTGCCAGCATTTCCGCTACCAGACTGATTGCTCGTCGGCGAATCCAAGTACCCAGCATGACGATACCAATTAGCCTCCGATAACGACGGATCATTGTCCAATGTTGTTATTATTTGTCCGTTATCAAGCAGCATCTGATCCTGCCACTCCCACACGTTGCCGACCAAATCCTGCACGCCGAATGCACCATGATCGTGCGACCATGTATCCGGCCCAGAACCAGTGCCATTGCGAGCATTACCCGATATATCACCAAGCAACGCACCCATCACCTGCGAAACCTCCCATTTTGCATCATGGGCGCGGCCGTAGTTCGTGTTGCCGCGCGGCACCGTGCCGTTAGCTAATGACCACAATGCAATTGCCGCCCACTCGTGGATTGACATCATGTGCCAGTCATCGCCCTTGTTCGCAGACAACGATTTGGCCGTGTCGTAGTTCACGCTAGTACGCGGCTGAACACCGCCGATCACTGAACAGCCACTGCCCGCGCCCGCCGATGCGAGATATTTACCAACCAAAATTTCCCCGCGATCCACGCCATTTGTGCGGAATGCTGGGTGTGTACCTACGCCCAACTGCATGTCGACACCCGTTGCAGCCAACACGGCGGCATTGATGTCTTCGCAGTTAAAGCGCGGGATCACGACCATGATATTTTCGTTGCCCTGAGCATCCAAAATCATCGTATTACGACCGCCAGAGGCTTTTTCAACCGCGTTGCGATAGCCAAGATTTGCCGTGATTGTTAATGATGCGGCTTTTTCCGCAAAATTAGCATTTACAGCATTAATTGACTGCGTTGCATCTTGTCGAATACTTTCAAATGATTCTTTTGCCGATTGCATTTGTTGCGTTGCACTCGTTAGCGCCTGCGTTGCTTGTGTTAGCTCGCTCATATTTTGTTCTCCAATTTCAGTAATCTTTCGTGATTTTTAATGGCGCTGTTCAGCGCTGAAATAGTCGCGACACTGTTTTGCATGACACCCATCTGCATGGCTTCTATTTCGCTTTCATAGTCGTATTGCCATGATTCAATCGGCAAATCCGCGCCCGTCATTTGTTTAGCGTTCGAAAATGGCACAACGAGATTTCGATTAATGACCTGCCCGATTCCCGCGCGCTTTCTATTTACTGGCAAATACTGAAAGGCGAGCAATACGCCTGTGTCTGTCACTGCGCCGTAAAAATTAAAATCAAAATCGCCAACGTCCGACCCAAGAACGAGCGAATACGTCACAGCGTTGTCGTTGTTATAACGCGGCGCCTCAACTGCGATGTTTCCGCCGACCCGTTGAGACACGGCAGGCAAACCCGCCGCTGGATTCGCTGTTGTTGTTTCGCTGGCCCCTGGCACATTTGCTAGAACGAAATGCGTTATCACTACATCTTCCAGCGCCGCCACTTTTCGTGCTATGTACCGCGCGCCTGCATCCGTTACTGTTCCGCTTACTATTTCTGCCATTATTCGTTACCTCTTACGCTGTCGACGGCTCGTTCCAACGACGCACTTAAAAACGTCACATTCATTCCGCTCACCGCGTCGTCAAATATCCACGGTTCACGCACATTTAAAATTTCTTGGCTTCTGTCCATCCAGTTTGCTGCTATTTTTCCGATTGTGTAGCCGTCCAAATCATCAGAAAAAATATGTTCATTTACCGCGTTAGCTTTGTCTTGTTTGCGCTCTACACTGGACGAAAGCGAATGCACATTAACTTCAGGCAATGCGTCGACTAATAAAAATTCATAGCGTCGACAAGTACGGCCATACGTCCTGATAATGTATTGACCTAGTTCCGGTTCTTGCGTTATTGCCGAGTCCGTCAGCCATAGCGTTATCACGTCCCAATCTGTTAATGGATCTCGCTCTATTTGCCCCAGCAATGGCACGTCTAAACGTTCGAAAATTGCTTTAAATCCGGCATAACTGCCTGCGTCTTGAGCATTTTTAACTGCGTGTTTTACTCGCTTACGAAACAGCGCTTCCGGCTCGTTTGGCAATAAGTTCATATCGCGCTGATACGCGAGCATTTTTAGTATTTTTGGGTGACAGGTTTCCGCGTCCAGCTGATTGAGTGGCGCTTTTATCCATCCCTCTGCTTTGTCCCACCACGAGCCAAAGGCATTTTTTAAACCGTTATTGTTCGGCCCCTTTTTTTCCCACATTGGTAAATCAAAACGGTCTGTCATTATTCGCCCTCACTTACTGTCAGTGACGCCAAACGCGGGATAGACATTTCGCTAATAATGTCGTTCTGATCAAACGTAATGCTTTCGATTTCAGGAAACAGTCTATAAATCTCGCTCGCCATGCGCGTAAAACTAAAGCGGCTAAACGGCAAGGTTTGCGTCATCACGTACGCGGAATTAGAGCGAAACGCGGCTTGTATTGCTTGTTCTACGCCTGTCAAAATTGCTTGCTTTTCTGTGCTCAATAAATCCGATGGCAAATAGACATTTGCGGTTATTGAATGCGTGGTTTCTGGCATTGCGAACACTTGTAAATCGTCGCCGTGGCCGTGGTAGCCCTCGCTTGAAATCATGCGATTAATCGTTGCTATGTAGCTGTTTGCTGGCGCGTCTAATTCGAACAACACATACGCATTGGCCGTACCTGGTCCGCGCGGCGCTTCATGTTCGAACCAAATCATATCGGTTGCGACGCCCGCAAATTTCGTCATCAAAAAACGGTACACACCGTCTGTGTGGTAATGGCTTAGCGTGTTAAATGCGTTACGTATGCGCAGGCGATAATCTTCAATGTCTTCATAATCCGCGCCAACGCTGTCTATCCAATCGACGGGGTTTGTTACTGTTAGCCCATCAATATCGCAATGTCTGTAATAGCCGGTTTCCAAGTTGTACGCCGCGCCCGCTTTGGCTGCTTGCACAGCGACGATGGCGCCATCTGCACCAGCAGCAATAGCCACTTCGTCAATGGTCAATAATTCATAAATCGTGTTGTTAATACTGTCTGTATAAACAACGGTTCCCGCCGGAATCACCAACTCTGCAGACGTATCGACACGCGTAAACAACACACGGCCCAACAACGTTTCGGCCTGTTTACGCTCTACGCCGTAACTATCTCCCCACAGATTAATAAACGATTCACCCACGGTTTTAAGGAAAAACTGTGGCATGATGTTTTTAATCAGCAATTGCACGAGCCATAAAAATGGCTTAGTAGCGATAGCCGAGATCAAACGCCAAAACGGTGAGTAGTTGGAATCATTGGCAATAGTCGAACCAGACTCTGCCAAAACTGTGCGAAACTCGGCAGTTATTTCCTCTTCTGTGGTTGGTACGCCGTTGTCTTTCAGCACTTTTTCAAAATCACTCATACCTTCACCACCAATCTTTCACTGTCTATCGTTTGCGCTTCACAAATTAGGCTTTCACCGCTTAGTGTTACGTTGGCCGTGCCTGGGTAAATGCGTTCATCGTTTTCCATTTCTATTTCAATTTCAGTGCACAGCGCGTTAATGGTGGTTTGGTTGCGCTCGCCAATCATCCGCCACGCATAGCCCTTTTCACGGATCATGTGGCGTATGTCTTGCGCCACACAGTTCACGCCTTCTACTAGCAATGGTTCGCCAATACTGGACAGTACGATGTCATCGTCTTGAATGAGTAAATCAATACTTGGCATTAGCCCGCTTCCATTTCTAATTGATAAAGTAAATCCGCACCGCGCACTGCTTGCCCATTGTTGTTCACTTCCATTTTCTCGACGTGTACGGATTTTTTGTTTCCGCCAAACATGTTGCTAATGGTCTGAAACAACCCGCCCGACTCGCCGCCGCTTTGGCTTGATTCCGCACCGGGCAACACCACCGATTTATTAACCGTTTCGGCTTGGCTTTCGACCTTGCTGATGACTTCTTGTGTGCTGCTTGTGCTGGTACTCGTATCGATGCCGGGCAACCAAGACAGTTTGTTTTTCAGCCAATCGACCTTTTCACCAAGAAATGCGAATGGATCAAGAGCCGATAACCAGCCCTTAAAATCTGTCCACCATTGTTTGATAGAGTCGAATGCTTCAGGGCTTAAATCCCAATTCGGAATCAATGACACAGAACCAATCCATACTTGGAAATCGCCCCACTTTTGAGCCAGCCCCTCGACTAGATCACTGCCCAGATCCCAAACGGGTGCTAAGCTCAAGCCGCCAATCCAGCCCGCAAACGCGGCCCATTTAGCAGACAGACTTGCCGTAAAATCGCTACCCATATCCCAGCTTGGCATAAGCGACACACCACTTAACCAGACTTGGAAATCGCCCCACCATTGCTGGATAGGCTCGAAAATAGACACGTCGACAAAGTCGCCAAGGCTTGAAAAAAATCGCCCAACCGCTGCGCTTACATCGTCCCAATAAACCACCAAAGCAACTAACGCCGCGATCAATGCGACCACACCAACTACAACCCACGTTAATGGATTAGCAAGCAACGCGGCGGTAAATGCCCAAATTGCTGGCAGGCTGGTTAAAAAACCCGTTTTCATGGCGAGGAAAAACGCCGACATTGCAGGGCCATACAATACGAATGCAAGCAATGCGGTACGCATCAACCAAAGCGTTGCAGCCCATGCTTTCCCTACTAGCGCCACCCCCCAAATAATTGGCTTGAGCAACACAAAGCGCATCATCAAACCAACGTGGGCGTATTGCATTAAACCGATGGCAAGCGTTACAACACCCGCAACGGCGACAAGGGCAATAAATCCGGTAATCAACAAACCAACCGCTTTGGTCAAATGCGGGTATTTATCTGCCCATTCGACAATCACGCTGGCGGCGTTAGTCATCATGTTTATGTAGGGCTCGATAGAGGGTAGGGCTTTTTGCCAAATGGCAATAGATATGTTTGTTACGGCCTGACTTAATCTTGCAAAAGGATCCACCATTCTTTCAGCCATAGACGCCGCTTTATCCATGCCTTTCACTTGACCGAGTTTGTCTATATCTCCGCGTAATTTACCCACACCGCTGGACATTAATTTAATAAATCCCACCGCTTCATCAGACCCAAACGCACTGCCTAACATTTCATTTATTTCTAACGCATTCAGGCCTTTTGTCTTGCTTTGGATCATGTCTAAAATATCGACAACAGGTAACAAGGCGCCGCTTTCGTCGGTAAATTTAAGCCCTAGCTTCCCTTGTGCACCGGACAATCCTTGTAAAAATGCTCCGTATTTTGTGCCGGCTTCCGATCCGCTCATGGTTGACTGCAATGTACCAAGCACGGCCATTTGCTCGTTAAGCTTCACACCCATACTTGTGGCATCAGCGCCGATAGATTCAAACGCGGCGGTCATTTCTGGCCCTGTGGTTTTAAACATTTGCACAGCGGTGGCGGTTTGACCCGCGAGCATTTCCACCCATGTACCCTTACCCATTTCATTGGCTTGGTTTTTAAATATGCCGTACATGGTGCCGAAATAGCCGGTAATGTCTGCCACATTGGCTTTTGTTGCTTTTGCTAACGTACCCGCTGCCGTGGTGAATTGTGGTAAGTCATTGCCCGACAAACCATCAATGGCTGATTGAATGTCGTAAGCAGACCGCACGTAATTTGATGCAGATTCGCCAAATTGAATTGAATATTGAAGGCCTGATTGATTAAGCCGTTTTAACGTATCGTCAGCCACATCTAATGAACTCACCTCTCTTAAGGCGTTGTTCATATCGTTAGCAGGGTTGACGGTATTTGCAAAAGAAGACGAGGCAGCGATAAGCGCCGCAACGCCCGCCGCCGTGTTCATAAAGGCTTTTCGAGACTGCGACGTCACTTGTTGGATAGTTTTCTGGATGCCGCGCATTGGCCCCGTTATTTTGTCCAACAAGCCGACGGTAAGCATTAATTTATCTAATGATGCAGACATTTACCCTTACCCTCTTTATCCCGAAAAAGCCTTACTGATGCCGTTTGCAATAGCGGCGGTTGTTCTTTCTGACTCACGATCTTCTAACCACAATGCGCGCCCTAAACTTTCATGAGAGTCATCTTCATTTGGTAGATAACGCATTCGTAGTGTTACGAGTTGCTCGTAGCCATTCCTTTTAATGAATTCGCGGAACTCGTTGGCGTCTTTACCAGTTTTGGTAAATCACTAGTAAATTCCTCTGTGATCATCCCCACCGCTTCCAATACCAACGTTGCTCGAGGATTGTTTTGCCCGTCTGTAAATGTTTCTACAAACTTCGCGTGCTGCTCGTTATCTACCGCGTTTGATAGCATGTTATAAGCGGGCAATACGGCACCACCTTTGGTCATACCATCCACAAATTTGTTGTACATTCTGTCATCAACAGTGAAGCTAAACGCTACCGCGCCCGCTGTAATACAAATCACCTGAGCCATGTTTATTCCCCTATTTTTGCTGTCAAGCGAGCTATTTTTAGATGCTCGCGTTTAAACCATAAATTCGTTAAAAATGTTGCAACACCTATAACCAGACCACCAACAGCTACCCACTCGTTGACTGACAATCCAGTAAAAAATGTAAAGATCGACACCCAATAGTTGGCCGTAACGTTGGTCTGTTCCATGTGCTACCTATCCTTTTATTTGCGTAAAAAACCCATCACGCCACCCACCACATCAGCAATAGGCTGACCCGTTGCCGCTGCATACCTAGCCTGTTTTTCTTTGGTTCTCATACCAAAGTAAGCTCGCAATAGCGCGGTTGGAGTGCCCAACAAAACCAACATGAGTTCCCAGCTTTCTTTAAGCTCTTTTAACATTGCCGAGTCTTTCATTACGACCGCAACAGCCCAAATTAGCATCATTCCACAAACAGCGATAAATACCGTCCACGCCATCATATAGGCTATTTTTGGCCGCATATTTGCCGTTGGTGTTTCTGCTGAAACCATAGCTTGAAGCTTGTCTACCGAGGCATGTATTTCTGCCATTTCTACTTCAAACCGCTTTTCAATCGTTGCCTTTTCGCCTTCACCCAGTCCATTGAAGGCGTTCAAAATATCCCGACCAGTGGTGTTTTTTTCGTCCATTTTTTTATCATCAGGCAAAAAAGCATTTACGGCTTTTGCAGCAATAGCCACACTTGGAACAAATGCACCGACCAAATCCAACGTGCCACTTAAAAAAGATCTAATGTTCATCAATCAATATTCCTTTTCAGCACTTCCGCCCACCACGTTTTCACGTCGAAATTTGGACAGGTTTTATGTGTGTTCAAATCACAATGGCCGACTATTTGCGCGTTTGGATATTCAACGTGTAACGCTAAAAACAAGCCTTCTAATGAACGCATTTGCTCTTCAGTAAATTTGTCTTTACCGATCAAACAAACACCCAGTGATTCATGGTTATACGGATCAGCGTGCGCGCCCTGCCAATACATAGGGCGACCCGCTTCAATGTTTCCGTCCAGCTTAATAACAGCGTGGTATCCGATCCCATCCCAACCGCGTTCTAAGTGCCAACGGTGAATATCCGCCGCCGTGGTTTCTCGGCCATTTGGCGAATCCGAACAATGAACCACTAAGTATTTAATGTTCATTTACAACCCCAACGCCGCTAAGTGGTTTTGATCCCCGTAAGGAACGCCGCCTATTTCGACGAAACGCGGATCCGTCACTTTGTACGGGATGGTGTGTTCTAACTTGTCGCCGCCATCGCTCGCCGCATCAATCAGTTTCGAAATGCTAAGCTTGCAGCCGTACGCCACAATTTTTAGCTTCTGGTTTACTGTCTGCCCCAAACTAACGATGTCGAATACAGGCAATTGCTGGTATGACCCAACCTTGCGAGCTTCTTCAATAATTCGGTTAAAGTTCTCTGTATCCAACGTGATTTCACCGCTTGCCGACAATACGCCGTTAACATAGCCATCAGCCACGCCGCGCGTTGTTACTTCTTTCGCGCCGTCTTCAATGTTCAGCGTAAATTGTTTTACGTTGATCAATTGCGTGCCTACCGACACGTTTACATCTCTTCCCGAAACATGTTGCTTGCTCATGCGCTACACTCCGTTACTTAGTTCTAAGGCCACGGTCGCTTCAATCGCTTTCGGGCAGTTGTAAGGGCGAATCAATAAGCCCACGGCTACATTCGTTCGCGTTTTCCAAGTGATAACAACGTCACCGTCTTGTGGTTTTTTTACTTCACCTGGCTTAGTAATTCCGTTAATTGTCGTGGTGACACTGCGATCAATCAGCGGGCGCATAAAGTAGGTTTCATGCGAGGCAATAGATGCTGGCGTGCTGTTCAGCTCACGATCACCCACTTTTTTAATCGCCAAAATACGGATCTCGCGCTTACACACGTTGACTACTCGGCAGTTTTCAATCACGGCAAAATCGCTGGCTTCTGGTGCTAACGTCATGCCGTCGCTGCAATAAATACCGTCGTAATCTGCATACACTTGTGGCACGGTGCCGCGTGCATCATTTAGCGCTTTGGCATGGCTCATGTTGAACGTAATACCGTTTTTATCCACGGGTAATGTGGATAAACCCACGATAGCCCCGCTCGCCACGCGCATTGGCGTATCAGCAATGGACTGGTCTTCATGGCATAAACGGCCGCAATACGTACCCAGCCAACCCGCGAATACTTGAGGAGCCAATGTCAAAGAAGGCGCCGCAACGCCATCTTGCAATGCTTCAAAATCGGCAATGAAATCCGCCCACGTTTGCGTGGCTTTATCCATTGGCGCAGTGACGGCGATCATGTGCAAGTAGCGGCCGTATTGATTTTCCGCACTGGTAACGGCCACATTCATGGCGTCCAGTTCGGCTTTCGTTGTGACCGCGTCGGTAACAACAACCATTTCACACACTAGGTTTTGAGCCATTGCAGTATCAAACGCGTCTGACCACGTACCCGCCGCCGCTTGCGGCATGGCGATACAAGTCCAATTGGTGCCGGCGTTGTTACGGGCCCATTCAATAGCCGTTTTTAGTTTGCTTGGTGGAATGCCCAGCACTTCATCCAAGTTTGTGGTTTGGTCGATGTATTGAACCGTTCCGGCGTTTTTACCCGCTGCGCCGATGAACAAGAATTGCTTTTCTACTTGCGTAAAATCGCCCTGTCCGCTGTCTGTGCTGCTAACGCTTACGCTACCTAATGCCATGTTATTTACCTGCCTTTCTAAATTCTTTTGTTACCATTTGCGTGGCTAATTCTGTTAACCAAGCCCGTTCATTAGGGAAGAAGTGCCGCGCTGGAATCTTTGTTTCAATGTCCTTGCCGCCGCTTTCGCCTCTTTCCTCGCGTAACTTGGCGATAATAATCATGGCTTGAAACGCGGTTATGTATTGCATGATCCAAGCTTGAGATACTCGCCGTTTTTTTAACCCCGCTTTCCCTCGCTTGCCGCCGCCATCTTTGTTAGCAACCTTGAAACCCATGCCATTCATTAATCTTGCTTGCCAGCGTTGGGCCATCATGCCTTTCATTTCTTCTAGTTTTTGCCTAGACATTTTTCGAGACTTAGATTTAAATTGCGCCCCTTCTTGGTGTATTTTTGCCAGCCCTGCTATTTCGCCTTTCCATGACACTTGCGCACTTTCTGCCGACGTTTTCACAAAGAAGTTTTTGTCTCTACCAAAGCCGCTTAACATCTTGCCTTTTAGCGTTCTTTTTCTTTTCCGATCCTTGAATTTATTACCAGTTACCGAGCTTTGGTTTTTAATGTTCTTTCGCGTTTGGGTTTTAATGCTTCTGGCAATATTCCCTGTAATACGCCGCTTCTTTTTGTCGCTTAACTGCAGCAACATGAGCGAGTACTCTATGTCTTTAACGCCGCTCCAATTAGCACTTACACCGCTGGCGCTATTCATTCTGATCAACTAAATCAAACGATTCGGCAACGTCATGGTCTGGCGCGTCTAATCGCCACATTTTCCCGAAGTATTCAATGTCGCCGCTTTCGTCTTCTGTTATGTAAACGTCTTCTTCAAAATCCAGTGTTATTTCAATGTTGGCTGTTTCGTCGTCTAGCAAATCAACATCAATTTTTGGCTCTCTGCCTTCCATATCGCTGCGTTCGTCGTTGTCTGCTAACCAAGTAATTAACTTTGTGTGCAAAATCTCGAACGGGTATTTGCAATAGGCGTATTCTTCTATGGAATAGGCCGCGCGATATTTCATGGTATAAAGCAACACGCGGTTGCCTTCTAACTTTCCTCTTGATACCTGCTCCAGCTCTTCCGGCCACGCTTCAAATTTTTCACTATTGAAGCACCCAGTCCCCACTAAAAACGCGCGTAGTGCGGCGAGCTTTTTCATATGATCGATGCTCTAAAACCGTCGGCATATTCACGACGTCCGATTCCTAGCGCGCCGCTATCTGCTGCCACTTCTAGAATGCGCTTGCTTAGCATGTCGATGCAGCTTTGCGCCTCGCTTTTCCATTCTGTAACAATGATTTCGTTACGTTCGCCCTGTATTTCTGCCGCTGCTTTGCGGTTGATGGTTTCGAAATACTTGATCAATCCAGACCGCGCCCAGTGCATGACTGCAGCTTGGTAAACTGCCACTAATTCTTCATCGAACGCGGCCAGTGTTTCCGCGACGATCACGCTTTGCAGGACCAAAACATCGTCGGTCAATTCTTCGTTTACGTGACGCATGGCACCTGTTAATTCGTAAATAAGCGGCGCTTCGTTGTATTCACCTGGCAAGCGGTAGTTTTCAATAAACGCTTGCAATTCAATATCAGGAAAGAACGGGCGCGTGTTTTTAATCACTGTGTCCGTTGTCGTGCTGGCGGTTGTTTTGCCGTTTAAACTCACGTTTCTTACTCCTGATATTGGTTATGGAACACATCACAAGCGGCTTATGGTCATCGCCATAAAATGACTACGCCAAAGCCGTTGTGTGTGCCACCTGGGGGAGCCCGTTAAGATTCTTTTACTTTTTTAGCCAAACTTGCCTGTAACTTTTCCATTTTCTTTTTTACGCCTGCCGCGCTATTCAATGACATGGCTTTTTCAAAGGCACTTAATGCCGCCTCCTCTTCGCCTAGCACTTCCAAATGCTTGCCGTGCATGGCGTACATTTTCCCGTGGACAATGTCTGATAATTTCCATTTCTCCGACTCAATCGTTTTAATTAAGTCATCCAAATACGGCCCCGCGCTTTTATTCGCTTCCAACTTAGCCTTTGCCCAGTCGTACATTTGGTCACAAATAAAGGTTTCTATGCTGGAGCTAAAACGCGTCGGCATGTTGTGAATTTTTTGCTTAGCAAGGTGCAATGCTAATGGCACCGCGCGGGCAATATCGCCCAAGTCAAACAACCAAATCATGAACCACACCGCCACGATGTTTGGGTATTTCGCGGCGCTTTGTACGTAGCCATTTACAAACGCTTCTAGCTTTATAATGGCTTCCGCTTTGTAGGCTTTGCGGTCTTCGATGTCTTCCACGTTTAGCATTTCGTCAATGCTGGCCGCTAAAATCGCTTTGTGCGTTTCAAGCTCTGGATTGCCGATAAATTCGGAATCGTCTTGCAGCTTTTCTTTAATTTTTTCAATGTCGTTTTCGACCCAATCTAAGCGGCCATCTAGTTCGCTAACGTCGTCTTTGACGCTATCTAAATCACTGCTTAGTTCGTCAACGGTTCCGGCCAATGCGTCGGTTTTTTCACCTTGGCTTTCTACGTCGGTTTTTAGTTCATCAACCGAGCCTTCCACGCCGTCGACTTGGTTTTCTAAGTCGTCTAGCTTTTCGGACTGCTCGTCTTTTTTATCTTCCGGCGCATCCGTTTTTAGTGGTTCTTTTTGATCGACTACAGGCACAGCATCAGCTTTGGCTTTTTGCATGTATTGACGCAATTTAGAGACAACCGGCTTATTGCCTTTGCTGTCTTTATTGGCTGGTTTCGCCGCTTCGTTTTTCGCGTTTTGCTTCGCTAATCTGGCAAGGCGTCGCTGCTGTATCAGGTTCATGTTTGCTTTCCATTTGTATGGGTTTAATCAATGGCACTCGCGATTGAGCGAATACCATTTGTTAAACCATTGGTTTAATTTATGGCGTTGGTACGTATTTCGTAATGCCTTTGATAATGCCGATTGCGTCGGTTTCTTCGACGATGTAATCCACGTTTTCAGAGTTGTAATCTTCCACGCGTGAACGTTTCGGCTCGTCTTTAATATGACGACGCAACGACCCTTCTTGCAGATAAATCGACAAGTTTTCTGGGTAAGTCACAATTACAGTGCCAGACGGAAAAAACGGTGGCGTAATCGCTTTTAGACCAGCAAAAATGCCGGTTACACGGTTATCGTTTACCTGTGTTTTTTCCGTTGCTTTGTCGCCATTCGCGGCCAAGCTTTCAAGGCGGTAATCGCTCATCAAGTCGGACGAAATGAACGCGACCAATTCGGAATCGTCGCGCAAATGTTCAGGGATCATTTGCTTGGCGCTTTCAACCACCACGTCCAAATTACGCATATCCGCATCGGCATGACCGAAGGTCAAACCTTCTTCGTCAATTTGTGCCGCCGCTTCTTCACGTACTTTTTGAATCCAGCCTTTGTTGACGTCTTCACCGTTCGGATTTGCCACTTTGTTCGTTGTGGTCGCAATAGACGTACCGTGCCAACCAATGCGCACACGGTCATCGACCATGGCTTTTCGATATAAAGCCGAATACAAATCGCCGTATTGCTGCGGTGTACGGTTGCGCCACTGATCCAATTTTGCATAGTTGATATGCACATCGGTTTCGGTGAATTGGCATTCGTAACCTTTTGAATCTTCACTAACGACACTGGATGTTTGACGATCTGTGGTATTGGTGTTGGTACGCTTTGTGATTAAGCCCGCCACCATCAGGCCGACTTTCTCGCCTTTGATTTCGGTAACCACTGCAACATTGATCATGCCGAGGAACCACGCGCCATGCTCAACCGCTTTTTCATACAAGCGTTGTTGCACAGACGGCGTGACGTCGAATTGTTCGCCAAGCGCAGCACCCACCGACGCGTAAACATTATTTAAATACGCTTTTAGCTGTGTTCTGCCCTGTACTGATAACGATTTTGTAGCCATCTTCTTTTCCTATCTAAGATTCTTTTTTAAGCGGCTCCCCAGACGCTTTTCGTGTGACCTGACCTAAACGATTTCGAAACTGGTTTCCGACTCGCCTTTGCTCTTTGGCGGCATTTCCGTTTTGTCTTTCAACGCTTGTGCAAATTCGCCTTCCATCTTGGTGAATTTTTCGTTTAGCTCACCTAGCGTTTCCGCTTGCTTGGCAAACGCGGCTTTTTCGCTTTCTAGCGTGGCGATTTTGTCTTGCAGCGCTTTAATTTCCGTTGTGAATTCATTTGATTCGCCACCTTCTTGCTCACCTTTGGCCAAGGCTTTTTCAAGCAGGGTTTTAAATTCGGTCATTTCGGTTTGCATCTTGGCAAACGCTTTCTTTTCTTCATCAGTCATGGGGTTTTCGTCCTGTGTTGGGGAGATTTGCTTGCTAAAAAAACGTTGTAAAAAACCAGGGCGTTTCGTAACTTCCGCCGCCAATTCTTCGTCTGTTTGGGGTGCGTTAAAGTCCAGCTCTACGCCGTCTTTATCCGCAAAAATTTGGGAGTGTTCGCCGTTCTGGCTAAAGGAAAGTTGTTCCGTTCCAAGGCTGGCGGGCTCGTCTGTAATGGCTAAGTGCATCAAATAGGCTTTACCCGTCGCTGCGAAATCTTCAATCACGCGAATACTGGTAAAGAGTTTTTGACCCGCTTTATTCAATGCCAACAGCATTTTGTTTGCTTTGATTTGAGCAAATAGACACAAGCGGCCCTTGGCGTCTTTCTCTGCTTTTACCGCGACCACTTGGCCGTAATTGCCATACCAACCGTAATGGTCTTGAAAAATACTGGCGGTGTATTCGTCCATGTCGTAGGTTTCAGCCATATCAATTAGCCACTGTTCTTTGATCTCTCGACCATCCACAGTCGGGCCAGCCGTTGCGACTTTGAACCATTTCGACTCTTTCGTTTTATCCGCCATGTCGTGCCCTTTTCCTGTCTCGCTTAATTCGTTTAAACACTCGATAGAGCAAAGATAAGCGCCAAAACCCGACGATTCCAGCGGGTAAAATCCACGGAATTGCGATAAAGGCAAAAGCGCAACTCATTGTATTTACTGACGTTATTAGTTGCTGTTGTGGCAGCTAATATGGCGACATGGCACATTCCACAGATACGATTGAATACGCACGAAAGCTTTATATCCACGCGCACAAACCGTCGGAGATATCCGCACGCTTGAACGTCAGCGAAAGGACTATTTTTAACTGGATTGATAAATTCAATTGGAAAGAATTGCTGGCTTACGACACGCCCTCTATAGAAGTCAGCCGCCGCATTAATACGCTCACGAACCGTGAAAATAAGACGAAAGACGAAATTCAAGAGCTAAGAGCGTTATGCCAAATTTACGGCAGCATGGAACAGGATCTAGCCAAGGCCAAAAAGATCATGGCCGAAGCCAAAGCCATTGCCGATGGCAAACCGGAAGCGGTGGAAGGCGCCATAAGCCGTGGCAATCGTCGCAGCAATAGTAAGAAAAAAGCCAAGGCGAAAAACGACATTAGCGGTATTGATATTGGCTTGTTTGATGAATGGGCCCATGAAAACCTATTCGAATACCAAAAGCTGTGGCGTGCCGTGGCACACGATCCCGACCTATGCCGAAACCGCTTTATATTAAAAAGCCGTCAGATTGGTGCAACCTACTATTTCGCTTGGGAAGCGTTCGAAGACGCAGTGAAGAATGGCGAAAACCAAGTATTCCTATCCGCCTCTAAAGACCAGGCGCGAATATTCAAAGGCTATATTCAGGCGTTCGCCCGCAATACGTTTGATATTGAGTTGAAAGGCCAAGATTCTATCGAGCTAACGAAAGACGGCAAATCATGGGCCACGCTGTATTTTCTCTCGACTAACTCCAGCACGGCGCAGGGCTACCACGGCCACCTTTATGTTGACGAAGTATTCTGGATTCACGGTTACGCCAAGTTGCAAAAATTGGCGTCTGGTATGGCCGCGCATAAAAAGTGGCGCCGCACTTACTTTTCCACGCCGTCCAGTTTGCAACATCCCGCCTATGAACATTGGAGCGGTGCGAAATTCAATAAAAACCGATCCCGTAAAGTGGATATTGATTTATCCGACAAGTTGCTTAAAAAAGGCTCGCTTGGTGGCGACAAAATATGGCGCCACTTGGTCACCGTGGAAGATGCAGAAAAAGCCGGCTGTACGCTGTTCGACATTGACGAGCTCAAAGCGGAATACAGCAAGGCCGACTATGAAAACCTATTTGGTTGTAAATTTGTTGACGACAACGAAAGCGTATTCCCGTTTTCTACGCTGCAAAAATGCATGGTCGACGCGTACAGCAAATGGACGGATGTTGATTTCGACAGCGACAACCCAAGCCGTAATAGACCGGTGGCGATTGGTTATGACCCTTCACGGATTCGAGATAACGCCGCTTTGGTGGTGTTGGAAATCCCGCGAACATTGGCGCAAAAATGGCGCGTTATTGAAACCCATCAATTTAAGGGTATTACGTCCGAATACCAAGCCGCGCGTATTGCCGAGATATACAAACGATTCAACGTTAAATGGTGTGGCATTGACACCACGGGCATTGGTCACGACACCTTCCAGTGCTGTTTGGATCTGGACCTAGATTTTGTGGTGCCCATTTATTATTCCGTTTCCGAAAAAACCGACCTGGTAACGCGAGCAAAACGCCTAATTGATGGCGGTCGATTCGGATACGACATGGGCAATAAAGAGCTTTCGCAATCGTTGATGATGATTCACCAAATCACCACGCCTAATGGCTCTATCACCTACGGCGCAGCACGCAGTGGCGAAACAGGCCACGCGGATTTGGCGTGGGCAGCATTCCACGCGATGCAGGCGGAAAAACAATTCTTCGAATCGAAAAAAGCCGACGACACAGCAAACGACAACGAAACACACATGGCAATGAGTCAATAAACAGGACAACGAATCATGACAACACAGAAACCGCGCCAACGAATAGACAGCTCATACACCAGCACATCAACGGGCGTATTGATGCCAAAAGAAGAAGTACAACCGACAGCGTTTTCCTTTGGTGATCCCGAGCCTGTATTGGGCAGTCAGATCAGCGACTATTTAGGCGTGTTTGCGGATTCGAACGGGTATTGGTATGTCCCGCCTGTCAGTTTGGCAGGGCTGGCAAAAACCATGTATGCCAACGGCACCCATGCCAGTGTATTGGAGTTTAAACAAAATCAACTTTTGGCAAGCTGGCAAGATAACCCAATGATAGCCCGCCGCGAAGCCCGCGGCGCGTTTAAAGATTTCGAGGTGTTTGATAACGCTTACTTCTTGGCGATTCGCAATTGGCTAGGCGGCATTAATCGTTATATTCGTTTGCCCGCGGTGAATATGCGCGTGGGTACGGAAGACAATTACTATTTACTGAACAGCGATGGAAGTTGGACGGAATACGACGCGGCCGACATTATTCATCTAAACGGCGGCGATATTCGCCAAGGTCTTTACGGTGTGCCTACCTACTTTTCTGGCATTCACAGTATTTTATTAGGCGAAGCGGCCACGCTTTTCCGTCGCAAGTATTATCAGAATGGCGCCCACACTGGGTATATCTTGGTAACATTTGATTTAGATAAAAACAAAGCCAATGACTTACAAGACGCGATCTCTCACTCAAAGGGCCCTGGCAATCATCGATCCCTTTATTTAAACATGGCATCCACGCTACAAGGCAAACCGGGCTACACAAAAGACCGCGTGCAAGTTATCCCCGTTGGTGACTTTGGCAACCGTGACGAATACGACAAAATCAAAGAAATCACTCAGCAAGACATTTTAAATATGCACCGCGTGCCCGCTGGCTTGGCGTCTATCATGGCAAACAATGCTGCAGGGCATGGGGATTTAAAGAACGTTCGTGAAGTGTATTACGACTGTGAAACCATTCCTAAACAGGCTATTTGGCAGGAACTAAACGACCAGTTACTAACGCGGGCAAAAATTCAATTCAACGAGCCGCGATGGTTGGTTGATGCAAAGGCAGGCAATTAATTATGTCACTCAATTTTAATAAAGGCTTATTCAATGCGTTTGGCTCTAGTAACGCTTTTCAAAGCGCGACCATGAGCAAAGCCACGGCCGCAAATAGCCAATGCGGCACGCTACGCACGCGGCTAGATAAATACCTACCCGTTGAAGGGGAAGTGATTATTGACCCAACGCTACCCAACGAAGCCAAAGTAATGGCGTGTCAGTTGTCTTTATTGAATTATGGCATTGGCGCGAACACGTTAAACGCGCATGTACAAACGCGCCTTAATTCATTACTGGACGACATGCAAGTGGCAAGCGCGGTTAAGTCGGTAGACAGTTACATTAGCGACATTCCAGAAAGTTGCGCCAACATAAATACGATAGCTGGCACCATCGGCGGCGCAACAGATAGTTTATTGGCAGCATCAACGGACATATTGAACGAACTAGACCGAGGCATTACCGCATTCGATGGCGGTACGATGGAACTAGAAGAATTCGAAGCGCTACTAGACAGAGTCACCGCCGAGCTTGGCAGCAATTTATTATCAATATTAGGGATGATTAGCAACGAAATCAGCATGATTCAAAACATGTACGATACGCACATGCGCATGGCGAAATCGTTCAAGGTTTCCGCGTTGATAAATGACCCGTGTGTAAGGCCGTTTTTGGTCAGATTGGCAGGGCCAGAACTTAGCGCCGTTTTGGTTAGTGACTTTGGGGTTGATGATTTGCAAGGACTTTAAACGGTCAATATTTAAAAACGTGACGTGTCACGCTTTTGTAAATAACGTATATTCACCTTAATGTCAGATTAAGGAGGATTTATGGATTACAGAGAAATACGCCAAGCAATGAAAGAAGCCATCGATTTACGAACAGGTGAAGCGTTTGAAATCATTTATCATGGTGGTAGTTCGCCTGGCACTCGCCGCACTATCATGCCGCTTAAAGTTGATAATTATAAAGTCTATGCAAAGTGCTTTGCTTCCGACTCAGAAAAGAGCTTTCGCTTTGACCTTATGGAACTCGCGGAAAACAGCGACGCCCCCGAATGGCAATCATTTGACCAGCAAAAAACCAACATACCACCGACCAAGAAAAAAACAGGCTTTCTTAACTCTGTAAAAGAAGCCAATAAAAAAACCAAAGAGCCTATGAGCAAAAAAGGCATATTCTTTATGTCTCTCTTTTTCGGTGTTATTGGTGGTTTTTTCTTAGGCCCTATCGGTTTTTTAGCCATCTTTGCGTTATTCGTTTATGTCGGCATAGACAACAACAAAGGGCTTAAAAAGAAAAACGCAGCGTCTTACGAACAAAACAAAACCACTGTCTTTGCGCCGATCAGCATTAATGGTCAAGCAGCGTCCGTAAAAAGCACATCGAACAGCACGCCTTACACTGAACAAAAATCGTATAAAAAAACCCATGTTGCTACCGTTCCAACCCCCACGACCAAAACAGAAGCGCGGCAAATGGTTAAGGAACTTAATACCAAAGAGGAAGTGAAAGCCTTTATTGAATCCTGCGACGCGGCACAAGATGCTCTTTCCGACAATTACGACTTAACCGAAAAGCAACTTGATAGGCTGTCTGGAATACTTTTTGATGCCGTTGATCTAGCTGAACTCAAAACCATTACTTGGCAGTACGTTCCAGATATCAGCCCTCAAACCTCGCTTGATGATTTAAAAATGGCATTCAAGACCTTTTCAAATGACGAGTACAAATCACTACCAACTAAATACAAGAAAGATAAAAGCGCCGAGTGGCTAGAGCTTACTGCAGACGACGAACCCGACATTGCCGAAGAGTTCTTAGACAACCTCATTGCCTACCGCGAAATAGTGGAATCACGTTTATCTGATGAAGATATGATTAAGGCTATAGACGACTATCTCAATGAACACCCTATATTCACCGAGGAACATTTCGGCGAACTGGACGAAGACGCGCTATTAACGCACGGCCAAGAATGGTTCGCCGGAAAACTGGCACGTCTTGGATTACCCGCCGCATGGGAACTCTACGCCGAAGGCTACACCACCGTTGAAAAATGCCTAGAGATTGACCCGAATGAATTTGTAAAACGTCGCGGCATTGGGCCAAAGAAAAAACAAGAGCTAATAGAGTTTCAAGAGAAGCACAGATAACCAAAACGCCCCATCATTGGGGCGTTTGTTCTGGTTTAAAACTTCGACACAAATCAAACAATGAATCCACGTCCGCTTTCGGTTCCTGCTCAAGCTTTCTAAGGCGGCGGCTTATTTCCATTTCTTGCATTGACTCAGATACATGCGGCATATCACACGACGTTACCGCGTTCATATCAATTTTAAAATCATGATTGAAAAAGTGGCTTTTTGGCACTGTAATAGACTCCGCGACGCGCTCGCCTAGTAAGCGTTTGTTGTCGCATTCTAGGACGTCCACCTTCAAAAGTAGGTCATCAATTAGGTGTTTTGGTACCACGTAACTCTCTACGATGCCGTGTCTGACTATTTGCAGCGTTTCTGCACACGTAACCGCTGTAGCAAGCGTTCCGTTGTCTACCTGCCCGAGGGTGATTTTTTGGGCGTGTTCTAGGGTGTTTTCTAGGTTGTTAATCATTTTCTTGACCCTCCTATCATGACAAGTAATTTTTCTTCAATCTGTTCATTGGTTAGCTTTGGAATCTGGCTTTTTGTCCCTGCCGAGTATTCATAAACCCCGTCATCAGAAACAAAAATATGATCACTGCTGCCCGTTTCTGGATTACGAGATACGGCCAATCCTAGCGGGTGCAATACTTCTTGGTTGATTCGGGCCATCAAACCCAGTTCTGCTAATTGGTTCCAATTTATGGCTTTAACCTCATTCCCTGTTACCACGTCTTTTTTTCCGTTAGCCGCTAATGCTTTCATAGTCATTACTCCCCAGTGTTATTTTTTAAAAACGTGACGTGTCACGCTGTGGCTTTACAATCTCAGTTTTCGTTCTTCTCGTGTGTAAAAGCAGCCGCCGACGCCTTTTAATTTCGGTATACCAAGGCCGTTTTTGCACCCCAATGGCAATGGCTCGCCGCAAAAGTCGCATTGCCCTAAATGCTTTTTCTCTTCATCCACCCGCTTCTTTTCACGACGGATCAAGGTAGAGATAAATTCTTCAGGACTGTAAGGCTCGGCCCCGCCGCGATAGGCGCACAGCTCGGCCAGTGTTTCGGACTCGGTTTGTGATAAGGGAACTCGGTATTCATGAATACCGAGTTCCGAATTTTTTTCAGCGTCCCGCGCTCGTTTGGCGCGCTGGCGCTCTTTGTCCTGCTGGCGCTTCTTATCGGCTTTGGCTTGGTCGTTGTTTCTCATGCTTCACCTATGCCGCTATTTCTATGCTTAGTGGCTTATAGTTAGACCTTGCTAACGCTTCTGCAAATGGCGGTGGAACAGCGTTTCCACAGCGTGCCACTTGGTTGGCTTTGGTTAATTTCTTTCCTTGGCTGTCATGGCTTATTTTGTAATCTGCAGGAAAGCCCATACCTTTAAAAAGCTCGTATGGTTCCAACATGCGCAAGCCAATATCAATAATTTGGTAAGCCGTTCCCTTTACCATGACCAGCCCGAAACGATCACGCGTGGTAATAGTGTGCAAAGGCTTATCAATTTCTTGTGCGCTACCCGTTCCGTAATATTCGATAAGAAAAGCGCGCACCTCGCCAAAATGAAAACCGCCGGCGGAAATGGTGTGCAAAGGCTCGTTGGTGCCGTGGCCGATGTTGTCACCGCGAAACTTCACAATGTGGCTAGTGACTAAAGCAAAATGACCGCCTTTTACTTGCGCGCAAATCGTGCGCAATGGTTCGTCTATCGCCATGTTTCTTTGATGGCTGGCATTGGCGTATTCAGTAATAAAACTAATTTTAGTCGGATCAGGCGCAAGAAATGGCGCATCCGTGAAGGCGAATTTTTCCAAGCCTTTTGCAATCCGTTTCATTGAGTTTTCAGCCAATGGCTTTTTTCTTCCAAAGATCGATTTCACAGGCAAATTCCAATCGATAATGTCCGCCGCCGTTTTGTATGGCTGCAGCCCTTCACCGTGTGTTGGTTCCGGCCATACAATGGGGTCGCCATCTTTACGAGCAATCAAAAAAAGACGTGTTCGGCTTGTTGGTACACCAAAATCACACGCTTTAAGCATTTTCCATTCCACCTGGTAACCAAGCCCTTTGGATAATTGCAACTTAAGCTTTGGATTATGTTCAATCCCTAGCGCAACAACCGCTTCACGCCAATAGGAATGATTGGTTTTTAACCCCGATTGTTTCGTTAATTCTTCATTTGGTTTTATTCCAGTCGTCAGCGCTTTGATAAAGGAATTAAATGTTTTTCCTTTTCCCAACTTGCACGGCTTGCCATCCACCACCGGCCCCCACGTTAAAAACTCTTCTACGTTTTCAAGCATGAACATACGCACAGGCACCGACGCCGCCCAACGAACGGCCACCCACGCCAAACCACGAATATTTTTGTTTACGGGTGTCGCGCCTTTTGCTTTTGAAAAGTGTTTGCAATCGGGTGAAAACCACGCCAACCCAACGGGGTGACCATTACACGCCTCTACCGGATCAACGTCCCATACAGACTCGCAGTAATGGCGCGTTTCTGGATGATTCATTTTATGCATATCGATTGCGGCTTGATCGTGATTGATAGCAATATCCACATGGCGATTTAAACCAAGCTCTATGCCCGTACTCGCCCCACCACCGCCCGCGAAATTGTCGACTATGATTTCCCTTTTCACGCTCACACCCCTTTGATGTTCAGTTGTTCTTGCTGTTCTAAAATCTTGCGGGCCATGCTGACCACGTCGGTTTGCGGTGGGTTGATGTAGTGTTTAAATTCCATGCCAAAAACCGCGCGCGCGCCGCATCCGTCCTTCTCTACGCACTGCACGTAAAGTTCTTTGTAAAACACGTCTTTTATGTCTTTTGCTAAATCATTGCTGTTCGTGATAATCGCTTTGCCTTTGCAGCGTGGACATTTAACCCGTACTGACATTTGCGCCACCTCCACCGCTTCCGGTTCGCTGATTTCCGAGGCCGAAACTCGGCCCCGTACAGTTATTGACACGAGTCCAAGGAACGGCTGCGCCGTTCTTCAAAGAAGAAGACCCAGAACCAGACCCAATACGCTGGATCGTCCAGTCATAAAAACGCGTCACGAATACTTCAATACCACGGGCCACACCTTTGACAGACGAAACCAATTCCCCGTATTGGTTTTCTTCTTCTTCGCTGTAATGAAGCTTTAAAGTTTGGTTACGACCTGCGAACACACCACCCATCAGTTTGGTAAAGTCTTTCCAACGGCCTTTGTCTGCAGCTTCATGAATTGGTTTAATAACCGCGCCCACGTCCTTTTTGATTTTGCGTAGTTCACGCCATACACTCACAGACACACCGCCAAAAAATTGGAACTGTCGAATACCAAAACGACGCGCCCAACCTGTGATACTTTCGGACATGTCCGACGCGTTGCGCCCTGTCTCAATGTCTTTTTCAATGTGTTCACCATCCACGCTTTTACAAACGTATTTCGCCATGTAACCCGCCGCCGTTCCTTGCGCTGGATCCATGAATTTAATGTCGTAGCGCTTTTCTTCCGCGCCTTTTTCGTGCCCGTCTTCTTGCAATGCGTAATGCTTAAAAATGGCTAAAAACTTCTTTAGCTGTGCGGCTTCGCCAAACACCATCATGTGCCAATGTGGCGTGGCGTCGTGGTGTGGCTCGACCACACGAACCCCATAAAAATGCACATCATCACGTTTGCACTTTGAACGAATGCGCTTAAACACATTGCATAGGTAGGTTTGCCCACGTCTTGGATCAGGGCATTTTGCTTTGTAGAACTTGCCAACACGGCGCCCGTTTTTACGCACCGCGTGATATTTAGATGGACAGGTCAACGTTAGGAAATACCCAACGTGCCCCATTTCAACAGCCAACTCTTCCGTACCACGAACCCGCGCCATTAATTCACCACGACGAATAAACGGGTTAGATATGCCACGGCTGGATAAATCTTCTAGGGTAAAGGCTTCGTCATTTTGGTTAACCGCTTCCCAACCCCTTAAAAATTCGGCGTTGGCTCTTTGTTGTTTGCGGAACTTGTTTAAACCCCATTTTGAAAGATAAGGGGATGCGCCGTTGTGGACTTCGCCACATTCGCGCAAGATACTTTCAACCACTCGCCATTGCTTCTTGGCTTGGCGCGCCCACCATTCTGGTGTGATCATGCGGGCAATCATGGCAACAACTTTGTCTTGGTCGTCCCAATCTTTAAACGCCACGCCCACTTCCTTCAAATGAACTTCCGTCCACTTAAGAGCCGCTTCGCGCCCTTCGTTAACCATTAGCCCATACATGCCGGACTCGAATTCATAGCGCTTTGTTTCTGCCCATTTGCTCAGCTCGGCCCCGTCTAATTCGCTTATCATCTTGTCGCAAAAACGCAAACGGGCCACGACACCGCGCAACCATTCAATGGAGTCTTGACGGCTTCGCTTGGCGAGTCGTTCCGCTTCCTTTTGCACGTAGGGACGCATAACCGAAATCTTGTTTAATAGTTGGTAACGCTCAACCACCTCAACCAACCAAGCATTAGCCACAATGTGGCCTTTTTCTTGGTCTAACTCGTCAAGACGCGCGCGCAATTCGAAAACGTCCTCATGACTTAAACCTTTCAACCGCTCCTTACGCCATTCTTCACACTCATGCGGCCACATAAAACCCGCTGGCGCGGGTGTAATTGGCTCTAATACTTGTTCATGACTCCAATAACTAAGCATGCTTAACAACCGCTCCCGTATTAAATTCATTGAATTTTCTTTCTTCTTCTTGCGCTATTTCCAACGCGGCTAAATCCAACTTTTCCGCCAAGCGCAATGCAACCGCGCTACCCGTCCACTTTGCCGAATGTCGAACACCGTCAACCTCTGGCATGGTCGCCGCGCCATCCATTAGGAATCGTTTTAATTTTCCCGTTACTGCCGCCACCATCATTTCACTTAGCAACACCAATTCCTGTTTACTAAATGGATCGTCGCCCATTTCGCGTGGTTCGAACTTTTCAGCCAATCGCAATGGCATAACAGACCAACCACCAAAGCTGGTTTTGCCTTTTCTGGCACCCTGCTTTTCGATCTTCAAAATGCTAAAACGTGGATTCCATGTACCCATAAAAAACCAGCCTGTTTGCAAGTCTTGATCGACCTCATGACACACGCGCATTTTCATCCAATGCCTTGCCACTTCTAACAGCACTTCAATTTCCACATTGGCGAACGTCATCAATGAACTGGGTGTCTCGCGGTTCAACTCGTGTACGTTTGACATAACCTTTTTCCTCTAATGCTTTCTTTTCTTCTTTCCACGAACGCCATATTTTCTGGCGCACCTCTTGCGGCGGCATAATCCGCAGCATGGCTTTTAGCTGTTCGTATGACTGTTCAAGGGCTGTGATGGTTTGCATGAGTCATCCTCTCGCATCATTTCGTTGTATTCAGCGCGGGTAACAAGCCATCTCGAATCGCCGCACTCCGGACAAAACCTTTTTCCACCGAACAGCCAGCTACCCAATTGGCTTTTCTTCCCCTCCCAAGCGCAATCAACACAGTCATACATTTCGTTTGCGTCTTTCTGGACGGCTTCGAATTTCTGTATTTGCAATTCACGTAACTGGTGATTTATGCGATTTATTTTTGCTGACATCATAAAAACCCCACTTTGATTAACATGGTGATTTCCACCACGCTGCCGATGGTGACCAACACAGCCGATGCAGCGGCCAAGGCCATGCGGCGGTTGTGTCTTTTCCTTGCTGTTTTTTTCGTGAAATCGAAATGCATAACTCACCCCTCGAATGGTCGGCCGTGGACGATAACCGCTTGCATAAGTACTTCAAGCGACGTGATAGCCTCGCGGATTTCTTTTAGGATTTTTGAACGTTCGCGCTCGGATAAATGGTTATCCGCTAATGCTTCTTGAACCGCTGCGAATACGTCGCCTATCTCTTTGCCTTGATTAATCATGGCTTCCAGAATCGACGGCGGCGCGTCCTTCAAAACACTAAGAACAAATTCGGCTTGCATGGCACGCAATACAACGTCGTTACCCGTAAACACTTGGATGGCGTGTAACTCATGGACGGTTAATTTGTTGTATTCGTTTTGCGGATTGACTTTGTTTGTCAGGATTTGGCGACCAATGCCCAATGTCTCTGATATTTCCGTGGTGCTCATTTCAGATTTATGAACAAGGTCGTGCATTGCTTGATTTAAGTGGCTCACTTCATTTTCTCCCCAGACAATGAAATATATTTTTAGTTAGGCGGTTTGTTTATGCTTTGGCATATACAAAGAAGCATCGTATTTAAGAGCGCCATCAGTAAGGCGCTCTAGCTTCATGGCTTGAAGTTCTGGCACTCGATCAGGCCAACAAGAAACAGAGGCACGAGTAATATTTAAAACTCTCGCCACCTCAGATTGATTATTTCCGTAGAACTCGATCACGGATGTCTTGTCCATCTTTTTCACCTTTTTAGTGTTTAGTTTCGCTAACACTAATCGTTAGGCTAACTGGTGTCAAGATGTTCTAACATAATGTTTTGCTAACTAAACGGTTTTCGATATGACGACAGGCGAAAGAATTTCTAAAAAAAGACATGAACTAGGGATAACACTAAGAGCACTTAGCAGAATTGTTGGGGCCGCACCTGCGACCGTATCTCTATGGGAACACGACACAAACCAACCAAATGGCGACAACCTCCTCAAACTAGCCAAAGCCTTAAACACAACCCCAGAATGGTTGCGTCACGGACATGGCGTAAGAGAAAGTAAACATCTCTACAATATTGAGCCCGCCGCCAAACAACCAAGCACACGAAAATTACCCGTTATCAGTCACGTACACGCTGGAAATTGGGCGGAAGCCATAGACTATTATGCCGCTGGGGACGACGTAGAATGGGAGGATGCACCATATTCTGCTAGTTCCAACGCGTTTTGGCTTCGTGTAGTTGGTGACAGCATGACCTCACCAATAGGATTAAGTATTACCGAAGGGATGCTTATTCTAGTTGATCCAGACATTGCACCTGAAAATGGTAAATTGGTAGTTGCCAAACTAGACGGCACCGACGAAGTAACATTTAAAAAGCTAGTCATTGACGCAGGCATAAAATCTTTAAGACCACTCAACCCCTCTTACAGCCCTATCATAATTAATGGAAATTGCCAGATTGTTGGCGTAGTCACAGAGCTAAAACTAAAACTTTAAATTCCACTTATCTAAAATATTAATGTTTAGCTTACTTGACAGTAAGCCTTTTCACCTCTATTGTTCGGTTAACTAAACAACTAAAGACAAAGAGGGACAACACATGACAACCAAAGACACTAACACCATCATCCGCGCAATGAACAACGTTGACTTTATGGACTTCGTTGAATCTCACGACAAAAACGGACGTTTAGAAAAGGCGTGTGAAGCGTTTTTCACCGAATACCACCGCACCGATGCGGCGGCTAATTTGACCGCTATCTCTGAGCAACACCTAATCAGTATCTGGCGCTTCTTCGTGGCCTACATGCTGGGCTTTGCACCATACGGTTTTCAGATGGATGCAGCGTTTGACAATGGATGCCGCCAACCTTGGGAAACCGACGGTTTGAAAAAACTCATCACAGAACAACACGAACTTGCCATTAGCCAATTTGCATAAGGGGAACACCATGGCACAGCAAAACACAGAAGCAAGCGGCAACACCATGACACCAGCGAGCGGTTATTTAACGTCCGCGCAGCTTTGCGAACGCCTCGGCAATTTGTCGACGCGCACTCTTCACCGTTGGCAGCAAAAAGAAATCAACCCATTGCCAGAACCGACGATCCGCCCAAGTGGCACATGCAATCTGTGGTCAGCCGATGAAATCTACGCATGGGAAGAACGAGAAAAGGCGCTTTCAAAAGCTCGCAGTAAAAAAGCGAGCACGCATTAGAAATGAAAAAGCCGGTAGGAAATGCAACTTCCCAACCGGCCGAGACAACAACCAACCCTAACCATAGGAATTAATTATGTCGAAATCAGATTATAACGTCATCCGCCGCACCACGTTAAGCGGTTTTATCAATCTCTCACCAGATTTAAAAAGCCGTTACCTGGCAACCTGCCCAACTTGCGTAAAAACCGCCCTTCTTAAATTGGCTAAGTAAGGAACCATCATGGCAAACAAATCACGCTTTCTATCCGCTGAAATTAACCTCAGCGATGTATTCAAAACCGAATCGACAAAATGCCCAACATGCGGCGGCGATGCCGTCGAACGCGCTGGACACCTTGAAGCATGCGTACAAGATGCCGAAACCCTTTCGATCAAAATGCACGCGGTAGAAAAAACCATCAAAGCGTTTTATCTCGCCTTAGATCGTGGTGAAAACGCGTTGATTTATCAGAATAAAGCGTTTCGAGCTATTGAAGCCTTGTTAGGTGTGCAATGGGAACGCGGCGCCATGACCGAGCATTTAAGCAAGCACCCAAAGCTTAAAGAAATGTATGAACAACAACTTAAAAAATTAGGGCATTAAGACTATGAAACAACAACTCACAACAACAATGAGTCCAGAATTTCGCGCGGCGATTGAAGAACAACAACAGGCTTATGATGCAGCCGCAAGCAAAAGCCAAGCGGGTGAAGCCGAGTACAAAGACGCTATCTTGCGCTTGCTGAAATTGGCGCAAGATGACAGCAGCGCCTCAGAAGTGGCCGCGCAAATCTTGCTTTCTACTTACAATAGCTACAACTGGCACGCGCCGCTAGCTTGGTTTTGCCACCTCGACGCACTTAACTTTGACGCCGCCATTACCGTCATCAAAGGCCGTTGGTCATTGCACACCGAACCGCACAATGTCATCCAAAATGGTGACGTACTTTTCAAAGACCTAAAAAAACGCTGGTCTAATTTACCAACGCAAGGTTAATCACTTTTTTACTAATCAGGGGAGTAAATATTATGACTACACAACACAGCGAATCGATAGCAGCACGCATAAAAGAAATGGAATCACGTCCTGAAAACATGAACCACGAATGGTTGTTCGGATGGTTTACTACAGCAAAAACCAAACGCGATGCCGATTCAAAAGAAGTCACTATAAAAGAAATGCACAAGGCATGGGCGTACTTTCGTTCCTACTGCAAACGTAACGACTTGGAAATTCAAGGTTATCGCCGAATCACACTCGGTCAAAAACACGATCACCCAAAATTAGAAATAGGAATTTTTACCCAAAAAGAATCGCTAAAAAAAATAAGCGAAGCGCTTGCAGGACACTTCACAGATCATGGTTTCAAATCAGTCACCAAGAAAGCAAAAGAGCAATGCCACGTTGATCAATACATCGAGAAGTATTTTTCGAAATCACACACACCAGATCAACAAGATCGATTGCGGGATACGGCAGGTACACGCCCAACAGTTTTCATAAACCCACCAATACAACTTAAGCAATCACTTCTTATGATGCAGTGATTGCCCAATATCGCAAACACAAAAAAGCCGCAATTAAGCGGCTTTTTTGTGTAGAGGAGATTGGCGATCTACCGCCTACATTACTAAGTACAACTATATATCTGTGTCAATAATTGTAGTCCTTTCATACAACTTGTTCAACCTCGCTTTTAGTTTGTCCTTATTTGCCATAGAATAGCCCCGCAGTGTTTTTATAGTCTTCTCAGTCATTGATTTCTAACCGGATAAATATAAGTTAGAAGGCAGGCATCGCGCCTCAGCTTCTAAAATAAACCTTTTTCCCTCGTTAGAATGTTTACTCCCTCGCGGGGATACTCTCGCCCTTTTGCTAGCCTTGGCCGGCTATCTGGCTCAAAAGGATCATCAATGGCTAAGTACGACTATATATCTGTAGTTTCTAAAGGTAATTATAGCCAGCGACACTTTAGAGCCTTGGCCTTCCCAAAAGGAGGTCTTATGCTAGAAATAGCTATCGCCACTCTTGTTATCGGCATTGCGCAACTTATGGTAATGATCTTTCGCAAGTAAAAGAACAAACCACCCTACTTCGGTAGGGTGGTTTTTTATTATCTCTGTTTCGTTATATCTTGCAGCCGATCCCACCATTTTCTATACGCCTCGGCTTGCTCTTCTAAATAATCATATCGGTCATAGGTCTGCCATTCACCTGGTAGTTTGTGCCCAAGTATTATTTCCCCAATGTGCGGCGGCGCTAGTGTCGAAAAATTAGTTCTGGTCGTTCTTCGCAAGTCATGCAAGGACCAATGCGCCATTTCGTAACCGTCGTTTTTTCTCAGCCATTGCATAATGTTGTAGGGCAATTGAACCGGCGCGGTTCTGCCCATTGGTTCGTCGCTTCCCGCGTTGTTGAACACAAACCGACCTTTACCACTCAGTGCAATGGCGTCTTTTATGATTGGCTCTATTTCTGGAATGATTGGCCTTAGTAGTGGTTTTCCTGTTTTCGCCCCTAATTTGTGATTCTCTGGCGGCACGGTCCAAACATGATTTTCAAAATCAAAGTGGGCTTTTTCGCTCGCTCTTAGTTCGCCATTTCGACAGCCAAAAAATAAGCACAACTTCACGAAGTTTTTGTTCTTTGGCGCCATCCTTGACCGTTCAACCGCGCGCCAAAGGTAGTATATTTCTTCGTCGGTTAATGCCCGATCCGTTACGCCGCTGGTGATTTGCAAATCCTGCTTGGCGTTAATATCTGACAAGATATTTCTGTCTACTAATTGGCGTCTAACACACCATTTCAGCATTTGTTTTGTGTTGGTCAATATTCTATCGGCAATAGATGGCTTTCCAGCGGCCACCAAATCTTCCAATATTTTCAACCATTGCTGTAAGGTAATCGCACCAACGGGCAGCATGCCCACTTCTTTGATCACGTACAGCTCAAAAGACCGCTTTATTTCTTCGTGACCTTTTTTATTCTTTTTGCAGTATGCGTGATACCACTGTGTAAAAATCTCTTGGAATGATTCGGCCTGTACTATCGCCTGTTTTTCCATGCGTTTGACTATGCGAGGATCAAAACCTTGTTCTAGTTTTGACCTAAATTCCTGCGCCCTTTCGCGTGCTGTCTTCAATCCAATAAGAGGATAAGAACCCACATCAAGCCGCGCGGCTTTTCCAGCGTATCGATACCGAATTTGGAAAACGATCTTACCTTTTGCCGATATTCGAACACTTAAACCGTCACGGTCTGCTCTTTCTTCCGGCTTTGATCGTTCTTTTTTATGATTGGCCTTTAACCATGCCTCAGATAGCGCCATACCTAGCCCCCGCCGCTTTTTGTGTACATATTTTTCAAGACTCGAAAAACTGCATTTTATGTACACGCCTGTGTACACATTTAGTTTGGCTTATTATGTCTTGGTTGGTCTTGTTATGTCTAACCTTAAAACGGGGAATATCAGTAAATTAAAGGCTTATAGGGGATTTTTGACGGGTTTTGACTTGGCTAGACTTTAGCGCTATCAATTGGGTGGGAGATGATAGCAAATGTGCGTCTATCGCTTACTTCATTAAGAAAATTCTGGTCTGCCATTAAAGTGTTCTTTTAGGTTATACGCGGGCTCTAAAACACTCGACATAAAAGCCAGTGCTCAACCCCGTTATGTTAATCGTGATTTCGTTGGCGACTATTTTCGCTGATCTCGGCTTTATAAACAATCAATGCCTATGGAATTAATCACTATTTAAACTTTCAGTCACTAACACCCTAAAATAACCATCCAATACAACCCACCGCCATGCACACAAACACAATCACCGAAAACATCAAAGGGCGAAGAGGGAAAAATCAACACCCCCTTACAAATGATTTGCATTATTATTAACAACAGCAATAAAATAACCATCTCTCTGAATATAAGTGCAAACACTCAAATACAGTTTTAATCACTTTCAAGCTTCGATTTAAAGAATGGTAGAGCCTTAAGAATGATAGAGTCTAAAGAACTGCAGTTTAGTATCGGTGACCGTTCACTATTAACAAACTTTTCAATGACCTTTGAGGCGGGAAAAATCTACGCTTTAGTTGGCCATAATGGGTCCGGCAAATCTACCCTTTTAAAACTACTTGCTCAGCAACAAAAACCAACAGCTGGCAACATTTTACTGAATCATCAGTCTATTGCTTCATGGTCTCAAAAAAAGTTTGCTCAGCAAGTGGCGTATCTTCCTCAACAAACACCGTCTACAGATAGCCTTTCTGGAAGAGATCTTGTCAGCTTTGGTCGCTATCCTTGGCATGGTTTACTCGGACGACTAAACAAAGAAGATCAACAATATATTGACGAGGCAATGGAACTAACAGATACAGCAGGCTATGCCGATCGGTTGGTTGACACCTTATCTGGGGGCGAGCGTCAGCGTTTATGGCTAGCCATGTTACTAGCCCAACGGACACAATATCTCTTACTGGATGAGCCCCTTTCGGCACTGGATATCGCACACCAAGTTGACATGCTCAACCTCATCAAAAGTCTCAGTAAAAATCTCAATTTAGGCGTTATTATCGTTATCCACGACATTAATATGGCTGCGCGTTTTTGCGATCACATTGTGGCTCTCCACAGTGGTGAAATGATTGCTTCAGGCTCTGTAGACAGCATTTTTAATCAAGACCAATTGCAAAAAATCTATGGTATCAAGATGCATATATCTGAACATCCAGCCGGCTACCCAGTTGCTATGCCTTACTGATGGGAAAAGATTTTATAAAGATGAAACACTCAAAAATTTTAATCATATTTTTTGCTTTTTTTGCATCTAACATTCTTCACGCAGAACAAACAAAGCCACTTAGAGTAATGTCGATTGACTGGACTCAAACCGAAACCTTGATTGCTCTTGGCATAAAGCCTATTGCAATGGCGCAACAATCTGGTTACGAAGCTTGGGTTAAAGCTCCAGCCATTCCAAGCACAACTGCAGATGTAGGATTGAGAACACAACCAAATCTAGAAAGACTATCGGAGCTCAAGCCAGACAAAATTTTCATTTCACCTATGTTTACTTCACTTATTCCTAAGCTTTCCCATATCGCCCCTGTTACTAACATCACACTCTATAAGCAAGACAACATCTCTTGGGATGGTTTTAAGACCTTCACTCGTAGGCTTGGCGACGAGACAAATGCACAGGCAGAAGCAGAAACACTGATTTCCTCCTCAGAAAAAAAACTCGCCGATCTAGCGGGTCAAATAGCAAAAGACACACCACCACTACTGATGGTCCAATTTATGGACAGTAGGCATGTTCGAGTGTTTGGGGACAACAGTATGTACAAGGTTGCGGCGAATAATATTGGCTTAGAAAGCGCATGGAAAGAAGAAACCAATGCTTGGGGATTTTCGCTTGTGGGCATAGATAAGCTGATGAACATAAAAAGTCAAATCATCATAATTAAACCAATACCTGTTGGTGTTGAAGAAAACTTACAGCAAGATCTTTTTTGGCAATATTTAGTAAAACAATCAGGCCAACCCGCTTTGATAGTCGAGCCTGCATGGAGTTTTGGCGCTATCCCTTCCACCATTCGTTTTGCTGAATTACTCACCAACACTTTAAGCCATAAAGAGCAACAATAATGCGAGTTTTCCCTATTAGTTTTATCGCCATATTAACCGCCTGTGTTGCATTGTTTATGGGTTGGCAACTATCACTTAATGACTCTTTCTTACATAACCTAACCAGTTTATTACAGCCAAACTGGCTCTCTGATAACTCAATAAAGCTCCATTTAACCTGGTGGCCTCGCCTCTTTACTACCTTAATTTGTGGTGCGGCATTAGCGACCGCGGGACTTTTAATGCAGCAAGTATTAAGAAACCCATTAGCCTCACCAACCACCCTTGGCGTCGCAAGTGGTGCTAGCTTTAGCTTGATGATGGCCACACTCTATGCGCCATGGCTGATTGAACTATCGCACAGTTTAGTTGCAATGACCGGCGGTTTAATGGCCATGGGGATTGTTTTCGCACTTTCTTGGCGTCGTGCTCTTTCGCCTACAATTGTGGTTATCTCTGGACTAATTCTTAACCTTTACTTTGGCGCTTTCAGCTCTGTCCTACTCATAATGAACCAAGAAAAATTAGCAGGATTGATGATATGGGGAGCTGGATCATTAACACAAACAGGCTGGGGAAATGTTGCCTACTTGGCGCCTAGAATTTTTGCACTTATTCTTATCGCATTTCTCTTCGTCAAACCATTAACGCTCTTACAACTGTCGGAATCTGGCGCGAAAAGCCTTGGTGTCTCACTCGCTAAGTTGAGAGTTATTTGTCTAGGGCTTGCGGTGTTATTAACCTCTTTGGTAGTTGCCACCGTAGGTATAATAGGCTTCATTGGACTAGCAGCACCGGCCATTACACGCCTAATTGGCGTTCATAGATTACTACCAAAATTTCTCGTTTCTATGCTAATTGGTGCACTTTTATTAACCCTAACTGATTTGGCTATACAACGCTTACCTGGCCTTATGTCAATCATGATTCCAACTGGAGCAGCAACCGCCGCTCTCGGCGCTCCACTCATGTTGTGGCTACTACCAAAACTGGCAATGCGTAGCCAAACACATACTGAGACGATTTTAACTCGCCATAGCGAACAAGGACGATATCTCAGCAAATACACCATCTGGATTGCTCTTGGCATTGTTTTTACAGGACTGTTTATTTTTTCAAGTTTATCTATTGGAAATAATGGCTGGAGCTGGATATTCACTACTCACAACTGGTCTGTATTGGAATGGCGACTTCCTCGATTATTAGCCGCCATTTTAGCAGGCGCCATGTTGGCGACTGCAGGAACCATTATTCAACGCCTAAGTGGTAACCCTATGGCAAGTCCAGAAGTGATTGGCATCAGCTCTGGAACCGCACTCGGTGTGATAGTCGTACTATTTTCAGGTCTTAGTTCAAGCTTAACAGGGATGTATATTGGTGGCTTCATTGGCGCTCTATGTGCTGTGGGCTTAATCATATTACTTAACCGAAAATCCGGTTTCCAACCAGAAAAAGTACTATTAACGGGTGTTGCAATAACCGCATTAATGAGTGCGGTACAAAGCATTGTTTTGGCTGGTGGCGACCCAAGAAGCTATCAATTACTTGCCTGGTTAGCTGGCACGACATATTACGTTACGACTGACGCGCTCATTCCACTTACCACTGTGACAATAATCTTAATCGCGATTGGTTTTATCTGCCACCGTTGGCTGGATATTCTACCTTTAGGTGAAGCTAGCACACGCGCTTTAGGTATCAACGTCTCGCGATCAAGAATGCTGCTATTATTGCTAGTTTCAGGATTAACAGTCAGTGCAACATTAGTTGTCGGTCCACTTAGCTTCATCGGCCTAATGGCACCGCACTTGGCTCGTTTATTAGGATTTAGCCGAGCCAAAGAGCACTTGGTAGCCTCGATTATGGTTGGCAGTACGCTAATGCTTTTCTCTGATTGGCTTGGTCGTCAGATACTTTACCCTCAAGACATTCCAACGGGCATGGTCGCCTCTATTATCGGCGGACTCTATTTGATGTGGGGATTACGCCGACTTTAAAACATCTGATATAAAAAATTGAGAATAAACCACTCAATAAATGAGAATAATAATACAAATCACATTCTTTCTAAATAGAGACGCTATGAACTTATTCCACCAGCTAGCCAACAATCAACTAAAAACACTGTCTCTTGTCGTGTTACTTAGTATTGCTAGCGCATTACTTACTCTCGGTGTCATCGCATTTATCCAATACAAATTATTAAATGCAAATAACCTAACTCCAAATGTAATGTGGCAATTTTTATTGCTTTTAGTGGCATTACTAGCCATAGCAACTTGGGCTCAAATTGCACTGCATAAATTAGGGCATCAATTTGTCTATCTAAAACGCTGCCAGCTCATCAAACAATTGATCAATACAGACATTGAGCAAGTCGATAATATTGGTAGTGCTCGCCTACTCGCCTCACTAAGTACTGATATCCGCAATGTCACTGTGGGATTTGTTCACCTTCCCCAGCTTATTTATGGCGTTGTACTGTCTATCGCAGCAATGGGCTATCTTGCCTTTTTATCGATTCCGCTCTTTGGTATCAGCTTACTCATACTTTCTCTTACAGGATTAATTGGCTTTAGTCTCGTGAGTAAAATCACCTTTTATATCAAGCAAGTTCGCGAATATGACGATAGATTATATAAGGATTATCAAGCAATTATTGACGGTCGCAAAGAGCTCACGCTCAACCCACATAAAGCAAAACGCTACTTTCATCAAGAGTTTGACCCCAATGCGCAACATTATCGCCACCAAATAACTCAAGCTGATACGTTTAATGGCTTTGCCGCCAACATTGCAAACACCTTAATTTTAGCTCTAGTTGGTTTGAATTATTACGCCGCACTAGGACTTGGTTGGGCCAGCGTTGAAGTCGCTTCATCCTTCGCTCTTGTAATTCTTTTTATGCGCGCCCCTTTAATGACGGCAATCGCTTCTTTACCTACCTTGATTACTGCGAATGTTTCAATCAAGAAACTCGAATCTTTGGCGCTTAATAAAAATACTGAGTTTATTCAACAACAAAAAGCACCTCACCCATTCAAAACACTAAGCCTGCAACAAGTCACTTATCAATATAAAACAGATTCATCAGATAAGGCATTCCAAGTTGGTCCAATCAACTTCTCCATTAAGCAAGGAGAGACCATCTTTATTGTTGGTGGTAATGGTAGCGGAAAGTCTACTTTTGCCCGCTTACTGACCGGTCTCTATCGCCCTCATTCTGGCAAAATACTTCTCAACGGTGACCCTGTTCAAGCAGAGCAATGGCCAATATATCGACTACAGTTTTCCGCTGTTTTTAGTGACTATTATCTTTTTCGTCAAATCGCCGATGGTCATGGCCATAACATTGACGATGCCACGATTAATGAATGGCTAACTCTCCTAGAAATGTCCCATAAAGTCTCACATCAAAAAGGGCATTTATCAGACACTCGTTACTCTCAAGGACAACGCAAGCGACTTGCATTACTCATGGCAGTAATGGAGCAACGTGGCTGCATTCTTCTTGACGAGTGGGCGGCCGACCAAGATCCAAGATTCAGAAAAATATTCTACCGAGAACTACTACCAAGATTAAAAGAACGAGGTGTCACCGTCATCGCGATAACTCATGACGACAAATACTTCGATGCTGCAGATCGAATTTTCAAAATGGATATGGGTGTCCTAACCGAGCTCAGCATTTCTGAACAGCAGCAAAACCACTCTATTTTTTCTCATATCATTTATTAGAAATGTAAAAATCCAACTTAAAAGAAAGGAGAGGACATGAAACAACGCTTTACACTAACCCCGCTGTCATTTGCTATTGCTTTGGCACTATCAACAAATATTGCCCATGCGGAAGAGATGGGAACACTTGTGGTAGAAGGTGATACAGAACAAAGTTCAACATCGAATAACTTTAACTATGTCAGCAAGGTTGCCCAAACAGCGACAAAAACAGACGAACAAATCACTAAGATTCCTCGCGCCGTTTCTGTGGTTACTAGAGAACAAATGGATGATCGAGCGCCGATCAGCATCTCTGACGCGCTACAATATACGCCAAGCATCCAAACCAACTTTTATGGTGAAGACAACAAACAAGATTGGTTTGTAATTCGCGGCTTTAAACAAGCCAACAACGGTCTATACCAAGACGGCACTCGCCTATATTCTTCCAGCTTTTATAGCTGGCAAATCGACCCTTTCATGCTAGAACGCATTGAGGTGTTACGAGGCCCGGCATCAACACTGAATGGCCAAACACCACCAGGCGGCGTCATTAATGTCATCAGTAAACGCGCTCAGCTTGAAGAAGATTTTGGCTCTGTTACAGGCACCATAGGTTCTAATGACCGCAAAGAAATTAACCTTGATGTCAATAAAGTCATCAATGACAAATTAGCTTTTCGCATGGTAGCAATCACCCGTGAAAATGGCACTAAGGTCGATGAGGTTGAAGCAAACCGAACACTACTTGCTCCTTCTTTAGCATGGAAAATAAGTGATGATACCAAACTGACTGTGCTAGCCAGCTACCAAAAAGACGACTCTGATCCCTATCTGCAATTTTTACCGATGGAAGGTACTCTAACATCCAATGCAAGCGGTAAAATTAATTATGATACTGCTTTAGGAAACTCAGATTGGGAAACTTTCCAACGCGAACAAACCTCTGTGGGATATGAGCTAGAACATATCTTCAATGATAACTTAAGCTTCCAACAATCGGCTCGTTTTAGCCATATGGATATTAACTTACGTCAATTGTATTACGCAGCTTACGCTGCAGATTATGGTTTCAGTAGCACAAGAGACACTATTCTCCGTGGCGTCACTTATGAAGATGGCGACTCTGATGCCTTCAACATTGATAACCGTTTTATCTACAAGTTTGATGCAGGGAACACAAAACATACATTACTAACTGGTATTGATTACCAAAGTATCGATATAAATAGTAAATCTTACGCAGGAACTATTCTTGCGGCAGACGACGGTAACTTTCTATTTAATCCGTATAGTCCAAGTTATGGTAGCAGCATTTCACTATACAGCTATAATGGCACGTTAACGTCTGTGACAGATGCAGATCTACAAACCACAAAAACGAAGAATCGACAGCTTGGCTTTTATCTCCAAGATAAAGCCAACATCACAGACAAGTTCACAGTTATTGCTGGCGTACGCTACGATGATACCAGTAACGAAACCAACAACACTTCAACCAACAAAAAAACAGACATAGACCTCCATCAGTGGACAGGGAACTTAGGCGCTTCCTATCAGCTAGATAATGGCCTTGTTCCTTATGCTAATTACGCTCAGTCCTTCACCCCAATTATTGCTTTAGATGCAGATAACAATCCAGCAAAACCAGAAAAAGCAGACAGTTACGAAGTGGGTGTAAAATTCAAACCACAAAGTTTTGACGGGCAGTTTGGTATCGCGGCATATCAAGTCACTAAAGAAAATCTAAGCAGCGGATCCAGTGGTACAGCCAACTTCCGTCAGTTAGGAGAAGTACGTAATCGAGGCATTGAATTTGAAGCTGTTGCCAATCTAAACAGAGCGGTCACTTTAGTCGGAACATTGAGCTATGTCGATTCTGAAATAACCAAAGACACTAATAGTTCTAATGTAGGAAAAACACCGGCCCAAATCGCTAACAAACTAGCTTCTGTATGGGGTAACTACCGCTTTATTGACGGTATACTAGATGGTTTAAAAGTCGGTGCTGGAGTACGTTATATCGGTGAGACCTATGCGGATAACACTGAAACAAACAAAGTACCGTCTTACGCCCTTGTTGATGCCATGGCAAGTTATCAAGTTGATAATTACAAGTTCCAACTAGTGGCAAAGAACTTATTTGATAAAGAGTACATCGCTACTTGTGGTGATGGTTTCTGTTACTACGGTGATAGCCGCAACATCATGGCCAGCGTGACTTACGACTGGTAAGCGTTCTAATTGAAATGCTCTTCTAACTTTAAGAGCGCTTCTAACTTTAAAAGCTTTTCAAATCTAAGAGCCTCAAATAATAATGTTCGAGGCTCTTTTTTTGATGAATTAACTAAATGCAAAAAGCCTCAGATACAGGCACTCCAGAAGCCCAATTATCCAGTCTAATATCCGACACAGGCAGATCTGTAGACCACGCAGCAGTAATCACGCCCCAATCAAAAGAAATACTTTGCAGACAATACTGATTGCCTTGCCAATTCAATGGATAAACCTGATCACTCAGTAAGCTAGGCAGGCAATTAATATGATTCAAATCATCTATCAAACCACTTCCACACGCTTTTAGTAGTGCTTCTTTCGCAGTCCAAAGCTTAAAGAAACCTTTGCTTCGATCATGACATCTATCAAGTTGCTGTATCTCATCTGAATGACAGACCATCTCAATCATTGACTCAAGATCATCCATTTCCCGAAAACACTCGATATCCACACCAACAGCACTTTTATCAGTAGATTCGACAAGAGCAACCGCAACTGAGCTGGTACTGTGACTAAGATTAAAGGCAATGCCTTCTTTTATAAAAGGCTTACCAGATGACGTTTGAGCGAAATACCATTCAGATGCTTTTCTAAATGGAAAGTAATGGCTCAAAATCCGTCGTTTAAAAGCATGCGCAAAAATATATTGCTCACGTAGGTGTTCAAATCGAAACATTGAGGCACGTTTTATTTCACTGTCATCAAGAGTGCAATCTATAGGAAAAGCTTTTTTACTAAATGCGATCGTCAATACCACGCTACTTCCAAGGTTGTAATCCATCCTCTTGATTCCATTCAAAAGTATAATCCACAAAGGATTTTCGTTTAGCCAGAGAAGTACGCTTTGGCGTACCTAAGGATATAACCCCAAGCACTTGGTCTTCTTCACTCATTTGCAACATTTGACGCAAAGCATCATCCGTTTCTTGGCTATGCCAAATCCCACCAAACCCCATTGCGTGAGCAGCTAATAATATGTGTTCGCAGGCGGCGGCTCCTGCCAACTGTTGATCCAATACCGAAACACTCGTGTCTTGATTTATAGCGGAATAGACACAAATCATCATTGGCGTATTAATGATCTCTTCAATAAAACGCTGGAAATACTCTTCATTTTCCACTTCGCCATCGTAAATGGAACGAAGCAAGCCCTCCAGATCTCTCATACCTTGTCCCTGGATCACCACGAATCGCCAAGGTTTTAAATTACCATGATCAGGAACCGTCATCGCAGTCTGTAAAATTTGCGCTAATTCAGCTCTATTTGGTGCCGGTTGTAAAAGACTGCCCCGTGAATAAGAACGACGCGTCATCAATGCATCAATAGCATCCATTTTCTATTTGTTCCTTCTATAAAGCATATCAAGTCATGCAAAGTTAGATGTCATAAAACACGCTAATAATAACACGCTAAGATGAGATTGATTCCTAAAAACTTAAGATGGTAACAAAAGATAGTAAAAGCTTGTGATGGGACATTTTTGTCCTCAATATAGGCTAAAACCTAGCGATTATAAGGCCTTAAAGTTGGCATCAATCTTTCATTAGGTTATTCAATTATAAAAATAATAGGATATAAATTAATGGGCATTCCTACGCTTTTTTGGCTTCGCAATATTGGTATTGGCGGCAGGCTGTTTTTAGCCTTTGTGTTGATATCTTCTATCACGATTGTTGCAAGCGGTTTGGCGACAAACACTTATTTACAGCTTAGTGATCGTCTTCTTCTACTCAAATATCAGGACATTCCAGGTTTAGATGCAGCCGCTCGACTAAACGATAAAAGTCGTCAAATTGTCGCCACGGCACCACTACTCGTTACCAGTGACGCTTCCATTTCCAGAGAAAAAACCATGAACGAGCTGAGTGCCGCCATCAGTGATATGGACTCTCTCATGCGCAATCTGCCGGACTACAACCGATATTTTCTTGAGCTAATTACACAAATTCAAAACAGCCTGACACTATTGAATCAAAGCGTTGAACGCCGTGAGGTAATAAGAAGCGAACTGGCTACACAGTCATTGCTAATTTTCCCTTTATTTCAGGATCTCATTTTTCAAGTGGATCAATTGGATCGTTCAGCTGAATTAGAGCAGGTCATTAGTCGGCTGTATTATTTTTCAGGCTTAATTGAAAAAGTCAGCAATGATGCCTCTTTTAATGAATTAGACTATACATTTTTACGACTTGAAAAGTTAGGTTCAGAGATTGCCCAATACCTTACCTTATTACCACAAGTACCACTGCCATTACGCCAATCATTGCTCGATTTACTCACCATGAGCTCTCGACAAGGCGAGCTGTTCCAACTCAAGAACGAAGAGCTGGACTTGCTCTATCAACAGAGTTTTCTTTTAGAAAACAGCCAGCAGCACATTCAACAGTTAGCAGCACAAATCAATCAATATACGAACTATACCAATACCAGTATTCGTGGCTCCCTTGAAGGCGCCATCAAATCCATCAACAATAGTATTCGTAATATTCTATTGTTGTCCCTCATCAGCCTAAGTGTTGCTTGTGCTATTTCTTGGTTTTATGTACGCCGCAATGTATTACAACGCATCATCGAGCTGCAAAGAAACATGCGTGCCATCGCCAGCTCTCAACTAGACACCAAAATACGTATTGTCGGCCATGACGAAGTCTCTAGCATGGCTAGAGACTTACAATACTTCCAGCAAACGGCGATAGAAGTAGAGAAAACCAATCAAGCTCTCGCCGCTGAAATAGAAGAAAGAGTCGCCGCTGAAGCGCAATTAAAAGCCGCGCAAAACGAATTAGTCCAAGCAGGAAAACTCGCTGCACTAGGGCAGCTTGGCGTTGGAATCACCCATGAAATAAACCAACCTTTGACCGCTATTGCCAGTCATTTGCACACTGCTGGGCGACATATGGAAAAAGGCCAAGTGGATAAAGCGCAAAATAGCTTAGATAAAATTGGTCTGCTTCTCACGAAGATCACGCGAATTACCAAACACCTCAAAGCCTTCGCTCGCGTTGCCGGCACAGAACTGACGCCTGTTTGCTTAGACGCCGTTGTTCAAGATGCTATCGAACTAATGTCTAGCCAGATCATCGACCAGCATTGTACGCTTGATTATCAGACAAACTCAGCGTCATTTTATGTGCTCGCTGAACCGATTCGCCTAGAGCAAGTCATGGTGAACCTTATTAGCAACGCTGTTGATGCCTTATCAAGTGCGCCAGTAAAACAGCTGTCCATCAAAGTCTATGAACTCGACGACAAGATAATGATTGATGTCAGTGATACAGGAATCGGTATTGAAGAAAGCCAATTAGAACAAATTTTCGACCCGTTTTTTACTCAAAAAGAAGTCGGTCAAGGACTCGGTCTAGGCTTATCCATTAGTTACAACATAGTTCAAGATTTTGGCGGCCAAATTAGAGTGTCATCGACACCAGAAGCAGGCAGCCGCTTTACCTTAGAATTAAAAAAGGCAGAAAAATAAATGCTTAATACAATAAAAATAGTCATTATCGACGATGATCAAACCATCATTGAAGCATTAACCGAAATGCTCGAACTCGAAGGTTTTCAAATAGAAAGCCATAGCAGAGCGGACAAAGCCATCGCCTTACTCGATAAAAATAGCGCAGCGGTGGTACTTAGTGATGTCAGAATGCCCAAAATGGATGGAATGAATTTACTGGCTCGCCTGCAACAATTAGACAATGAATTGCCCGTCATATTAATGAGCGGCCATGGCGACATTCCTATGGCTATCGAAGCGATGAAAGAAGGCGCATACGACTTTCTAGAAAAACCCTTACAACCTGCTCAACTGATCAACCAACTGCAACGCGCCGCTGAAAAAAGACAACTGGTTTTAGAAAACCGAAAACTAAAACAAAACCTAGCTCAACAAACAGGCTTAGAAGCCTTTATCATTGGCGAATCGGCTGCCATAAAGAACATTCGCCAACATATATCCTCTTTAGCACAAGCAAACGTTGACACCATTATTTATGGCGAAACAGGCTGTGGCAAAGACGTGGTTGCCAGAGCTCTGCATCAATTCAGCCTACGCAACAAAGGCCGATTCATTGCCATTAACTGTGGCGGCATCAGCGAAAGCCTGATTGAAAGTGAGCTTTTTGGCCATGAAGCAGGCTCTTTTACTGGCGCCAATAAACGTCATATCGGCAAGATTGAAGCGGCCAATGGCGGCACGCTATTTTTAGATGAAATAGAAACCATGCCACTGCCGGTACAAATAAAACTATTGCGCGTGCTACAAGACAGAACCATTGAACGAGTTGGCAGCACCATGCCAATTCCCGTCGAACTCACGGTTATTGCGGCTAGTAAAGATAACCTTGCTCAACTAGGCGATGAAGGAAAATTTCGTAAAGACTTATTCTATCGACTGAACGTTGCTAGCCTGACCGTTCCACCACTCAGAGATCGGCCAGAAGATATTCTGCCCCTGTTTCATCACTACGCACGAAAAGCCTCTGAGCATTTTTCTAGAGAGTTACCCAGCATCACACCTTCATATTTAGATTATTTGATCCAGCATCAATGGCCAGGCAACGTTCGAGAGCTAAAAAATTCAGCGGATCGATTTGTACTTGGCATTAGCGAAAATTCCCTCGCGTCGATTAAGCGCGAAGACGACATAAATGGTAGCTATGAAGAACGCATGGATCAATTCGAGCGTCACATCATTGAAGAAGGACTAAGAGCCACCAACGGCCTATTAAATGAAGCCGCCGAGCTACTGGATATGTCACGCAAGACCTTGTATCGAAAAATGAAAAAGCACCAACTAGACAAACAGCAATTTAAGGCATTAGAAGATGAAGGACAAGAATGACCCATTTTATATTTTCACATGAGACTAAAGCGTCCCAAAAAACACAAGAAACCCATAGAAAAAACCATTAACCATCTGTTTTTAAAAGATTTATCACTATTGGCATCAGCCTTGCTCTATATCAGTCAATCCTTCATACGTGTTGGATTGACTCATCTCCGACAACGGAACCTCCCGACCGGTGATAACAATAAAAAATACATCACGAGGAAAACAATAATGCCTATTAAATTATTAACAGGTTTAGTGCTCTCTAGTTCATTACTATTAGGTGCCAGCACCGCCCTAGCCGATGATTGCAGCTACCGTGGCGTTCTGGACGATAAATTCTGTGACGAAAACTACGACTTAGTCGCTGACCTACCAAAAGATTCAAGCCAATGGCGTGATCCAAGTACCCTAGTCTTTACCTACACTCCGGTAGAAGATCCAGCGGTTTACAAAGACGCATTCAGTGATTTCCAAAAATACCTCAGTGAAGTAACTGGCAAAAAAGTGGTGTATTACACAGTTCACTCTAATGCGGCAGAGGTCGAAGCTTTGCGTTCTGGCCGATTGCACATTGCTGGCTTCTCCACAGGTCCTACTGGCTATGCTGTTAACTTAGGTGGTTTAGTACCAATCGCCGTCAAAGGCACAGAGGAAGCGTTTCAAGGTTACAACCTCATCACCATCGTTCGCAAAGACAGCAGCATTACCAAAATGGCTGACTTAAAAGGCAAAGTTGTTGCTCATACATCTGCGTCATCAAACTCAGGCAACTTAGCACCTCGCGCTATTTTCCCAGCATTGGGTTTAACACCCGATAAAGACTATGAAGTGAAATACTCAGGTAAGCACGATCAATCGGTAATGGGTGTTCTATCTGGTGACTATGATGCAGCGCCAGTTGCCTCAGATGTTTTCAAGCGCATGGTTGATGCGAAACGCGTGAGCAAAGATGATTTCCGTATCATTTATACTAGCCCTCGCTTCCCAACCTCGTCCTTTGGCTACGCTTATGATCTCAATCCTGAGTTGGTTGAAAAGATTAAAAAAGCCTTCTTCACTTTCCGTTTTCCACCAGAAATGCAAAAAACCTTTGGCGGAGCTGATCGCTTCTTCCCAATCACATACAAAGAAGATTGGCAAATCATCCGTGATATTGCTCACTCATCAGGTACTGCTTACACCAAAGCTGGGCTTAAACAGCTAGCCGAAGCGGATGCTGCTAAAGCTGCAGCAGACAAACGCAAAAAAGAAGCCGCCAGTAAAAGCCAATAAGCGGATATCCCTAATCGTTTAATTCATTTTAAAAGACTTACTTTAATAAAGACCAACAGCCTGAACTATCAGGTTGTTGGACCTCTTCGCCTGTAGGAAATCATCATGTCTGTCACTCAAAACACAGCTGAGCGTTCAAACTTTCTAGAAATTCGAAATTTAAAAAAAGAATACACCGCAGGAAATCCTATTTTAAAAGGGATAGACATTAACATCACAGAACCAGGCATCATCGCCATCATAGGGCCTTCTGGAACGGGTAAAAGTACCTTACTACGTTGTATCAACCGTTTAATTGATCCTACGGATGGGCAGATTTTATTTGATGATGCTGATCTTTGCTTAGCCAAAGGGGCTCAACTACGCAAGCTTCGCCGTCAAGTAGGTATGGTGTTCCAAGAATACAACCTTGTCGAACGCTTAACCGTTATTGAAAACGTCTTAACGGGTCGTCTAGGTTATATGTCAGCATGGCAGGCTTGGCGCAGAAAATTCAGCCAAGAAGACATTAATACTGCGTTTGAATTATTAGACGCCGTGGGCTTGACCGAACACGCTAAGAAACGCGCCGATAGCCTTTCTGGTGGTCAACGTCAGCGTGTGGGTATCGCCAGAGCTGTGATGCAAAATCCTAGAATTCTATTGGCTGACGAACCAACCTCTTCTCTCGATCCAAAAACTGCTGTGGAAATCATGGAGCTGCTTGAACGCTTCTCTGCAGAAAAGAACATTCCAGCTTTGGTCAATATTCATGACGTAAAACTGGCCAGTCGTTTTGCTAAACGGATGATCGGCATGAGCAATGGCGTTGTGGTTTACGACGGCCCACCAGAAGGCATTACCGACGAGCACCTAAAACAAATTTATGGAGGTGAATCATGGCTAGTATAAATTCTTCACAAAATAGAGAAAATCCATTTAAACAGAATTGGTTTGTTACTGCTATTTGGCTGCTAATCATCTGCTATGTGGCTTATTCTTTTAACGCTATGGGTCTAAGTTGGGAACGTTTTAACGAAGGCTTAGGGCACGCCAGCAACCTATTAGGTCGCATGGTTCCGCCTAACTTTAGTCGTTGGTCTTTGCTAATGAGCGGACTAATTGAAAGTCTTGAAATTGCAGTTATTTCAAGTATTTGCGGAATTTTTATCTCATTGTTTCTAGGACTATTCGCAGCTCGTAACATGATGCCAAACTGGATCAGTACACCTGTACGAACACTTATCGCACTTTGTCGTACTTTTCACCCTGTGATCATTGCGATCTTGTTTGTTAAGAGTGTGGGATTTGGTGCTTTGGCAGGGATTTTAACTCTAGTTGTCGCATCGGTTGGCTTTATAGCCAAACTCTTTGCTGAAGCCATAGAGGAAATTTCTCTTAAGCAAGTCGAAGCAATCCGCGCCACTGGCGCTGGCTTTACTAGCATCATTTTATTTTCCGTTATGCCACAGGTGTTTTCTCGCTTTATTGGCTTCTCCACATATCAGCTCGATTCTAACTTGCGTAATTCCACCATGGTGGGGATTGTCGGCGCGGGCGGTTTAGGCGGTACATTATTCTCTGCGTTCCAACGCTTTGATTACGATTTTGTCGCGGCCATCCTAATCATCATTATCGCTCTAATCATGTTTGGTGAGTTTCTATCAAACATCGTTCGAAGCATTTTTCGCTAGTTTGACCTAGGAGCCTATTTTTATGAACACAATAGATCATCACTGGCAGCGTTTTACGCTAAAACAAAAGCTATCTCGTTATGCTGTTTACCTTGTTCTCGTTATAGCGTTTGTACAATCCATTCAATCCGTCGAAGTCATCCCTGAGTTCTTACTGGATGCACCAGAACAAATGGCAGACATGTTTTCCCGGATGTGGCCCATTGATTTCGCGTACTATCCTGTTGCCGTACACGACGCTATGGTTGAGACGCTAAACATCGCCACGTTAGGTACGCTCATTACATTGATTTTTGCGATTCCGTTAGCATTAATGAATGCCAGCAACATTGTTAATTCAGCTTGGTGCCATTGGATATCTCGATTTTTCCTAGTGTCTTCTCGCTCGGTAAACTCACTGGTTTGGGCATTACTTTTTGTCTCCATCTTTGGCCCAGGCGTAATCGCCGGCGTATTAGCGATTGCCTTCCGCTCTATCGGCTTTGTCGGCAAGCTACTTGGCGAGGCGATTGAAGAAGTGAATATGGGTTCTATTGAGGCACTAAAAGCGACTGGCGCGTCTTGGATGTCTATTCTGCTGAAAGGCTATTGGCCTCAGGTGCTACCTGCTTTCTTTAGTATCGTCTTGTTCCGTTGGGACATTAATGTCCGAGAATCTGCAGTATTAGGCTTGGTGGGGGCTGGTGGCATCGGCGTGGTACTTGATGATTCGATGAATTTATTCCAATGGGATCGTGTTGCTATGTCCCTATTAGCTATTTTTATCATCGTTATCTTGGCTGAAATTGTCGTAGTGAATATTCGTAAACGCTTAATCTAAATTCATTATCTAATCTCAGTATTTTTATCATAAAAAAGGAGCCTAAATTGGCTCCTTTTTCATTCATAACCTTTTAACGAATTACTCAGCGTTTTCGTTACTAGATAAAGCCTCAGGACGCTTAGGGAAAATACGACGTACGATTACAAAGAATAAAGGCACGAAGAAAATTGCCAATACCGTAGCGGTTAATGTACCACCCACAATACCTGAACCAATTGAGATTCGGCTGTTTGCACCAGCACCAGAAGAAAGTGCCAACGGTAATGTACCCACCATAAATGCCATAGACGTCATAATAATAGGACGTAAACGCAAACGAGCGGCTTCAGCTGCGGCATCCCATACATTTAACCCTCGACGATAAGCGGCTTCCGCAAACTCAACGATCAAGATCGCATTTTTTGACGAAAGACCAATAGTTGTCAACAAGGCTACTTGGAAATAGACATCATTTTCTAGGCCGCGCAAATGAGCCGCTGCAGCGGCACCAATTACACCAAGAGGTATCACCAAAATAACAGAGAAAGGCACTGTCCAACTTTCATACAAAGCGGCAAGACACAAAAACACGACTAAAATAGAAATAGTGTAAAGTATCAGTGTTTGACCACTCGATAAACGTTCTTGATAAGACAAGCCACTCCAAGATCCCATTACACCGCTAGGCAATGCATCAGAAACAGACTGCAACTCATCCATTGCTGCACCGGAACTCACACCTGGAGCACCAGAACCTTGAATTTCATAAGAAGCTAAGCCATTAAAACGAGTTAAGCTTTTTGGACCATACGTCCATTCACTCTTAGCAAAAGCAGAGAATGGGGTCATAGTATTATCATTACTACGAACATACCAATGCTGTAAATCTTCGGGAGATGAACGATATTTCGCATCACCTTGCATATAAACAGTTTTAACTCGACCACGATCAATGAAGTCATTTACATAGCTACCGGCCCAAGCACTACTTAACGTCGCACTGATATCAGACATAGAAAGACCTAGAGCGGATGCTTTTTCTTGGTCTATATCAATGTGTAATTGTGGCGCTTCAGAATCAGAACCTAATCGTACCCCCATTAAAAGTGGGCTTGCATTTGCGCTTTGTAACAGTGCATCACGCATTTTAAGCAAGGTTGCACGATCTGTATTACCAGATGCTTGAAGCTGAAAAGTAAAACCATTACTTTGGCCCAAGCCTTGGATAGAAGGTGGGATCAGAGAGAAGATTCTTGCATCGCGTATTCCTGCAAAAGCACCATATGAACGGCCAACAATCGCACTAGCACTATTCGCAGGACCAACACGCTCACTCCAATCTTTTAGTGCTATAAACGCCAAACCGGCATTTTGCCCACTACCCATGAAGTTAAAGCCAGAGATGGTAAAAATAGCATCGACATTATTTTTCTCGGCTTCCAAGAAGTAAGTTTCAATATCTCTCATCACTTTATCAGTTCTGGACATACCAGCACCTTCAGGCAAAGACACCATAACCATGACACGACCTTGGTCTTCTGTTGGTAAGAAACCTGACGGCAACGTAATCATCAGACCACTTAGACCAGCAACAATGACACCGTAGACAAGCATCCAACGAATCGGTTTCTTAATAATACGGCTAACACCACCAAAATATTTATCAGTAGCGCGATCAAAATTACGGTTAAACCAACCACCTAGTCCTTTGCTGCTTGCACCGTGATTTGCTTTTAATAACGTCGCACAAAGCGCTGGTGTTAATGTTAATGCTACGATTACAGACAAAGTCATAGACGCTACTATGGTAATAGAGAATTGACGGTAAATAACACCCGTTGACCCACTGAAGAAGGCCATTGGTAAAAACACCGCGGACAATACAACCGCAATACCAACTAAGGCGCTGGTAATTTCTTTCATGGATTTGATTGTTGCCTCTTTTGGAGACAACTTATCTTCTTCCATAACCCGTTCTACGTTTTCCACCACTACGATGGCATCGTCCACCAGCAAGCCGATAGACAGCACAATACCAAACATCGTTAGGGTGTTAATCGAGAAACCAAATAACTCCAAAACCCCGAAAGTACCTAAAAGCACAACAGGAACAGCAATCGCAGGAATTAACGTTGCGCGCCAATTCTGCAAAAAGATGAACATAACGATAATAACCAAGATGATGGCTTCAAACAGAGTTTTAACCACTTCTTCAATTGATATTTTAATGAAACTTGTATTATCAACCGGGAAAGACAACTTATAGCCATCTGGTAAACTTCCAGACAAGCCATATAATACATTTTTAACCGCCTCAGACGTCGATAGTGCGTTAGCGCCAGGTGCCAACATTACTGCCATACCTGAAGATGGATGACCATTCAAACGGGCAATGTAGGAGTAAGACTCACTGCCTAGTTCAACTTTAGCAACATCGCTCAAACGAACTGTCGCGCCACTATCGTCATACGCCAAAATAATGTCACGGAATTGCTCAGCTGTTTGTAGTTTAGATTGGGCCGTCACAGTAACATTTAGTTCCTGCCCCTGCTCTACAGGGTAAGCCCCCAAACTGCCTGCTGCTACCTGAGTATTTTGTGCAGTAATCGCAGCAGATACGTTAGAAGGCATTAATTTATAAGACGCCAACTTTAATGGGTCTAGCCATATACGCATTGCATATTCAGCACCAAAAACCTGAATACTACCGACACCGTCAACACGAGAAACTGGATCTTGCACACTAGAAACAAGAAAATCGGAAATATCATTTGCCGAATCCTTATCTGTTTCATCGTAAATTGCAGCAACCATTAAGAAATCAGAGTTAGATTTTTTAACTGTAACACCGTCTTGCTGCACTGATTCAGGCAAATTAGAAGTGACTTGCTGAATCTTATTCTGAACTTGTACCTGTGCAATATCAGCATCTGTACCTTGTTCAAAAGTCACATTAATGCTGGTTCGACCACTTGAGCTGCTTGAAGAAGAAAAATACAACAAGCCATCCAAACCAGTCAGCTGTTGCTCCAAGATTTGTGTAACACTATTCTCAACAGTCTCAGCAGAAGCACCCGAATATTTAGCAGATATATTAATAGTTGGAGGAGCAACATTGGGATATTGTGCTATGGGTAAGGTCGCAATAGACGCAAGACCAGCCAGCATGATTGCAATAGAAATTACCCATGCAAAAACCGGACGATTTATAAAAAAATGAGCTAACATAAATTAGTTTCCTTGAGCCGAAGAGCCACTCGCATTCGCTGCGACAATAGCACCGGTTTTACTGTCACGTTTCATTTCAACAGTAGACACCTCACTGCCTGCTCTCACTTTCAATGAGCCTTCAACCACCACTCTATCACCCGCTTTAATACCATCAAGTACCATCCATTGATTACCAATAGTGCGTTCGACCGTCAGAACTCTGCTTTCAATAACATTATTTTGATTAACAACCAAAGCAATTGGGTTACCTTTTACATCGCGAGAAACCCCCTGCTGTGGTACTAAAAGAGCCGCATTATGAGTTAGCTCATGAATCAAGCCGCGAACAAACATACCCGGTAGTAAAAGGTTATCTGGATTTGGAAACTCTGCACGCAGAGTCACACTGCCAGTAGATTCATTAACACTGACTTCTCGTGCTTTTAAGTTGCCTTCATATTGATATTTGGTGCCGTCCTCAAGTATCAAAGACACGTTATTAGAGCCTTTTACAACATCGTCTTGTGATAAGAAATTTCGTTGTTTAAGTTGATCTAAACTGGTTTGTGCTAAATCGACAAAAATAGGATCTAAAGAGCGAACTGTTGTCATCACTGTTGCTTGGCTACCTGTCACCAATGCACCAACAGTAACTTGAGAAATACCAATTCGACCATCTATCGGTGATTTAATTTTGGTATAGCCTAAATTGATTCTAGAACTTTCCAATGCAGCTTCAGAACCCTTCTGCTTAGCGATTGCCTCTAAATAAGCAACATGCGCATCATCGAGATCTTGCTGAGAAACGTTATTCTGTTTACGCAATTGAGTGTAACGTTCATTTTTCAGCTGCGCAGACTTAAGGCTTGCATTCGCAGACTCTAAATCAGCTTGCGCTTGCTTGTAAGAAGAAACATAAGTTGAGTCATCCAATTCATAAAGTAAGTCGCCAGTTTTAACGTCCTGACCTTCCTCAAAAAAGCGCTTCTTAACTATTCCGCCAACTTGAGGGCGAATTTCAGCAACTAAACTAGAAGTAGTTCGACCAGGCAGTTCAGTCATCAAGTCTGTTTTTTGAGGTTCAATAGTGACAACACCCACTTCTGCTTTAGGAGGGGCTGATGGTGCAGCCGCTGACTTAGGGGCCTCCTCCTGACAGCCAACCAGCAACAAAACAAGTAACGCACTTGAAGCATATTTAAATTTAGACAACATTGAGGAGACTTCCTTTCGAAATATTGAGAATGATCATTCACAGGCACTATAATATAAGCAATCTACCTAATATATGACAAATCGTGCAAATAAATGAGAACTATTAAATTACCATGTAAAAGCGATCTACGAAAACAATGCATTATTGATGCCACAGAACAACACGTTCTTATTAAAGGCTTTCATAAGGCAAGTATGAGTGAGATTGCAAAAACGGCAGGGTTGAGTGTCGGCCAAATTTACCGTTACTATGCCCATAAAGATGACATTATTTGTGCATTAGTTGAACAGCTTACACAAAAAAGATTACAGTTTATGGCGTCTTTTTTAGATAAAAAAGACTGGCTAGAGCGACACTTTTCTGAAGAAAATCAAGAAACTCATAATATGAGAATAATGCATACTGAGATTCAAGCGGAGGCAACACGTAATCCAGTTATCGCCAAAATCTACAAAGAATCTCATACTCGTTTACAAAATCACGCAGTCGTTATTTTAATGTCACGCTATCCGACTATTACAGAAAGAGAGGCCATTGCTCGTATTGAAATGCTGGTCACTTTAACAGAAGGGTTACTCGTTCGCTGGGATTTTCAAACGAGGCCCTTTACTAAAGAAATGCATCAAATTTATAGACAAACATTAGACACTATTTTGCCTGATGTAATTTAATCAAAAAGATTTAACTGGTTTGAAAATCGCCCTAATTTGAGACCAGCGGCTCACTAACATAGCAATAAAAATCAAAAAACAGCCAAAGACTTGACCTGAAGCCATGGTCTCACTAAACCAAAAAACAGCAAAAATAGCCGTCCAAACTGGCTCCAGGTTCATAATCACTGCGGCATGACTCACTGGAGTCAAACTCATCCCATAGGTTTGTAATAGGAAACGTAAACTACTTGCCACCAAAGTACTAACTAAAAACCATCCAGCCACTGCAATACTAATACTGTGCGGAAGCGTTTCTGTTAACAGAGAAAGGAAAAGTAAAAAACACCCAGCTACACTCAATTGAATGGCAGTTAATACTAGAGCATGCATGCGCATTGAAAAGCGAGATAATAAGTTTAATTGGAATGCTGAGCCTAAAGCGGCCCCCAAAAAATACAAGTGCGAAAACTCAAAATTCAGCCCATCGTTCAACGCTAAAAAGCCCAAACCAACAACCGCAATAGGTAAAGCAATCCAAATACTTAACGGCGGCCTAGCACCAAATAGAAAACGAGCAACCACTGGAACGAGTACAACACCAAGACTAGTGATAAAAGCTCCCACCCCTAAGTTTGAGCCTTGATCCAATCCAGTTACCCAAAACATCATGGTGATGCCCATTACCAAACCAACCAAACTCGCTTGCTTAACGTTTTGCCAATCTAAACCGCGAAAATACTTTTGCCCTGCAAGAAACAATACAAAGCCAGCAACAATAAAACGCACGCCCATAAAAAAAAGTGGAGGTAATCCTGCTAGCGCTTCTTTTGAAAAAATCCAACCGAAGCCTGCCAGAACAGTAACAAACACCAGTATCAGTTCGGCCTTTAAATGTGATCCTTGCTTCAAGAATATTCCTTATTAAAAAAGCTTACTAAATAAAGTTCAAAACATTAAACCAGGGAGCAAAAAGCCTGCGCTCCTAGTGATTAGCTACTAAAAGGGCAGGCTTTTCTATGAATAATTTGCTTCTGTTAAGGCCTACTTCGCACCTTTTGGCCAAGCAATAAAAATAGAAATCAAAGCAGCAACAGCCAACATCCAGCTATACTGAACATAATCCACAAGCTCTAATGGCGACACTTTAGCCAAAGAAGACGCCAATAAAATTTGCGCACCATATGGCAATACACCCTGTACCACACATGAGAAAATATCTAACAAGCTGGCACTGCGCTTCGGATCAACATTGTAGCGTTCAGCAATATTTTTTGCGACAGAGCCATTAATTAAAATAGACACCGTGTTATTAGCAGTACATAAATTAGTTAAGGCTACTGCAGCGCTGATACTCAACTCGCCCGCGCGCGTTGATCCCGCTTTTGCACCCAACGCTTTACTAATACGTTCGATAGCACCAACCAGCCACTCCAGACCACCTTGAGCTTTCATTAGTGCAGCAAGGCCACCGATCAACAAAGAAAGAATCAAAATTTCCTGCATCCCTGTGTAACCAGCATAAATATCAGAAGACCAAGACGCCACCGAGTAATCAGGCTGCATAGTCAAACCAATCACACCCGCTAAAACAATACCGCTGAACAACACTAGCATTACGTTAACACCAGCGACAGCCAAGCCCAAGACGACAACGTAAGGCAAAACGCGAATCAGCTCATAGTCTTTAATATCTGTAATGTGCGCATCGCTGCTCTGGAAAAACAACCAAACTAAAGTAACCAATGCCGCAGGCAAAGCAATTTTGAAGTTCATGCGGAATTTATCACGCATGTCACAACCCTGAGTTCGTGTCGCGGCAATTGTGGTGTCAGAAATAATCGATAAATTATCGCCAAACATAGCACCACCAATGACGGTACCAACTGTCAACAACAAAGATAAATCCGCGGCTTCAGCAACGCCAATAGCGATCGGAGCAATGGCTGCAATAGTTCCCATCGACGTTCCCATGGAAGTAGCAACAAATGCAGTAATAACAAATAAACCTGGCAATAAAAGCGAAGCTGGCACCACACTCAGGCCAAAGTTAACGGTCGCATCAACACCACCAACACTTTTAGCCACACTAGCAAAAGCACCAGCCAGCAAATAAATCAATACCATGGTGACGATAGTGTTATCACCCACGCCCTCAATAAAGGTTTCGATGCGCTTATTAAAATGTCCTTTGCCTAATAAAATTGCCAAGGCAATAGCAGGCAAAATAGCAACAGGGGCAGAGATCTGATAGAAGGCAAAGTCCACACCTTCGGACTGATACCAAAGGCCACTGCCAACAAAAAGAACAAGGAAAAGTAACAATGGCAACAATGCCAAAGGAGATTTAGAAGTCATATCGTCTGAGGATTCCAGATTGAGTTAACCCTGCAACTTGTGGTTTTAGGGAAGAAAGGCCCGAATGATAGTAAAAAGTAATACATAGAACCAATAATAAATCGCGATGTCGTTGTCACAAAACGTTATAACAAAAAATACACATAAGCCTAATCATTATACAAAATAGATATAAACGATGTTAGGCCAATAAAAAACCCAGCTATTAAAGCTACCACTATCTGGCAACTTCAATACTGAGCTTTGTTGTAACTTATTAAAGACAGCCTCTCTATAAAACAGCTAATAGATAAAGAGGACTGTAAAGAAAGTTACTTTTTAAGTTTATAAGCAACCACATAATCGCCGATGGTTGTACCAATGGAACCATGTCCACCAGCTACCTGAACGACCATTTGCTCACCTTTACTATTTAAGTAAGTCATTGGTGTGGCTTGACCACCTGCAGGCAAACGACCTTTCCACAACTCTTCACCAGTAGACATGTCGTAAGCTCGCAAATAGTTATCAACAGACGCGGCCATGAAAACAACACCGCCATCCGTAATCACTGGACCACCAATACCTGGCATGCCCATTTTTATTGGCAATTTAAATGGTGTCATATCTTCAATAGTGCCGTTTTTATGCTTCCAAACGGTTTTGCCTGTTTTAAGATCGGCACCAGCCACATAACCCCATGGTGGTTGCTGACAAGGAACACCTAAAGGAGATAAGAAAGGCTTCAACTGCACCGCATACTCAGCACCTTCATTAGAATTAACACCCTGCTCGCCTTTATTGGCGTTAGTCAAATCTGCACCTTCTCGTGGCACCAGAGTAGAAGTAAAAGCAAGATACAAAGGCATACCAAACATTTGTTGGCGTTTTGGATCGACAGCAATGCTACCCCAGTTGAATACCCCGAAGTTCCCAGGATAAACAATAGAGCCTTGCTCTGATGGTGGTGTGTAGCGACCTTCATAGCGTAATTGCTTAAATTGAATTCGACACATTAGTTGATCCAATGGTGTCGCGCCCCACATATCTGCTTCCGTTAACTTAGCAGGCTTAAAGGAAAAAGCAGAAGTTGGTTGAGTTTTCGCCGCATAGTCACCAGGAATAGTACCCTGTGGCGCAAGTTCTTCGGTAATAGGAAAAATAGGCTCACCTGTTTTTCTATTTAACACGTACACATCACCTTGTTTGGTTGGGACCACCAAAGCAGGCTGTTTACCTGTTGGCGTATCTAAATCCAACAAAGCAGGTTGTGCTGGCGTGTCCATATCCCATAAATCATGGTGAACAAACTGCTGCACCCAAGCGACCTGACCAGTTTCGAGGCTCAAAGCCACAACCGAAGTTGCATACTTTTCTTCCGCAGGAGTACGATACATACCTAACTGATCCGGTGTACGATTCCCCATAGGGAAATACGCCAAGCCAAGCTTTTCATCCGCACTGGCAACCGACCAACTATTTGGCGAGCTTGTCGCATAAGTTTCGTCTGGACCTATAGGCGTTGTATCGTCTGGATGACCAGAATCCCAGTTCCATTTCAACTCACCCGTTTTCACGTCGTAAGCGCGAATCACACCAGATGGAGAATTCACATCATAGTTATCATTCACTGACCCAGAGACGATCACCACGCCACCAGCCACTAATGGCGGCGACGTAGAATAATAATAACCAGACTGCTTAAACGGCATGTTGTGCATTAAGTCCAATTCGCCATTGTCCGCAAAGTTAGCACAACGGGCACCCGTTGTTGGATCTATAGCTACTAAACGAGCATCAGAGGTTGGTAAGAACAACTGAGCATCACACTGCATACTGGTTAAGCTTTCCGCCGGAGCCGACTCTTTTTGAATAGGTGGAAGCTGTGTTCCATTGGAAGGAGGTAAATAAGACACACCTCGACAAGTCTGGTGCTGACGCTGACTTTCTGCAGGCACTTTCGCATCATAAACCCATTGTTCTTCACCGGTATCCGCATCTAATGCCACAACCCAGTTATGTGGAGTACAGACATAAAGAGCATTACCGAGCTTCAAAGGCGTTGCTTCGTAAGTTGTTTCCCCCACATCTTTCGGGCCTTTTTTATCGCCGGTTTGATACTGCCAAGCGACTTGAAGCTGATCGGCATTATCCGGTGTGATTTGAGCTAATGGCGAGAATCGCTGACCTAAATTACTACGTCCGTAAGCGTTCCACTCGCCCTGATTAACATCACCAGTATCGGCATCAGACATGGTCACTGACCGTGTCATTTTACCTTCAACAGTCGTAGGTGACGTCATAAACAAAGGAGAAATAGTAACTAAAGCGGTTGCAACCCAAACTGGCAATAACAAACGTCCACCACTGCGGCGCTTAAATAAAGCCAATAAAAGAAGAGGAACGGCGAGGATTAAGAAAAGCCCCATTCGCGTTGCGAGAGGCCACCAGCTTAAGCCCGACTCCATAATCGACCAGATTAAGGTTCCAATCAATAAAAGAGCATAAATAAGGTTGGCGACTTTATTGCGCTTTCTTAACAACAAAGCGACAGCGATAAAGGCAACGCCAGCAACAACATAGTAGAGGCTGCCATCAAGTGACACTAGCCAGCCACCACCCAACAGCAAAGCCAAACCAATAACTAAAAACAGTACCGAGAGAACAATCATATGACACAATCCCTTCGAGTTTAATTCGTTTGTTTAATTCATTTAATCTAGGAGTAAAGAAGTAAAACGACCGCAGAACAGCCATCACACCACCTATTTACCATAGATGATTACAGCTCAAAGGAAAAGTGTAGAGTATAAAATGACAAAATAGACTTTTTTCTTACATATTTATAAAGCAATACCCATGTCAATGCTCAATTCTTAGTCACATCATGGCCATACACTGCATCTAATTTAGACTGGATAACACTAGGAGCAAAGCGCCCAGCAGCTTGAAGTGCTTTTAATTTCATTCTGCCGAACACACCACCGTGCATGTGATATAAGCCAGCATTGGCTTTCGACATTTGCTGAATTTTAGTAGCACGAGGTTTACGCACTTGCTCATATTTAAGCAAAGCATCACTCAAGGCATAATTAGACAAACACTTAGCTAAAATATATCCGTCTTCAATCGCCATCGCGGCACCTTGCGCCATGAAAGGCAACATGGGATGACAAGCATCACCCAACAAAACCACTCGACCTTTGTGCCAGGTAGGCAGTTCATCGCGGCCATTTAACGCCCATAAAAACGTACTGCTCGCAGACTTGATTAACTCACTAACTTCAGGGTGCCAATCTGCAAAAGCGCGCTTTAACTCTTCGACATCACCCTCTTCACGCCATGACTCAGACCGCCAATCGCTGCGCTCTTCCACAGCTACGAAGTTCACGTAGTCGCCACCACGCAAATAATAACTCACGAAATGCCGACCAGGACCAGCCCAAACACACGCATCAGGTTTAACATCAACAGTCAGATCACTGACAGGAATAACGCCACGCCAAGCAACTTGCCCCATAAAGATTGGGCATTCTTGTCCTAGCATTTGCTCACGTACTTTTGAGCGAATGCCATCTGCACCGATCAATAAATCCGCGCAAAACTCTCGGCCATCTTCGAGCAATAAACAGACTTGCTTGAGCTCAGTATTTTCACGATAGCCAATCACCACCGCATTTAGCACCAATTCGACACCCGCCTTTGCACAGGCTGCAGCTAAAACCTGATGCAAATCCGCACGATGCAGATGCCAATAAGGCGCACCATAACGCGCTTCAGCTTGCTTACCTAAAGGCGATTTGAGGTAGTATTCGCCGGTTTTATAATCTCGAATAGCAGCATGTTGAGGTTTAAAAACAAACTGACTTAATTCAGATTCTAAACCTAGCTGTCGCAATACTTTTAAAGCATTAGGGCTTATTTGCAGGCCTGCGCCAACTTCACCAAGGCTCGCAGCTTGCTCACACACTACCACTCGAACACCTTGCTTAGCCAACGCTAGCGCAGCGCACAAACCGCCAATACCTGCACCAGCAATCACAACACAATTAACTTGCCCCACTCATCTTTCCTCTTTGTTAGCGATGCTTTTGCAATAATTAAAGGCGCCATAGTAGCGAATTCCGGCCTAAATAAAACCGACCTATGTCACTTATCATGGAACAAAAAATGTAAAAAAACTTTTCAAATACTATGGCTCGATCCTTGCTTTATTCTCTAAGTAGTGCGAAAACACTATGCATAGCCTAGTAAATCAAGGTAATGATATGGCTAGGTTCCACCTTACAAAGTAAAGAAGTCTCCCCAATGTGGGGCGGATGCACAAAAAAAGCCCACAAATGTGTGCAAGTTTAAGGCACCCACCTCCGGCTTGATAAAGAGAACGAGGTATACATGGAAAAACTAACGAGCCATTATCAGTCATCTGATTTTTTTGACGAGTTAATAGATGACAAAGGCGCCCCAAGATCTCCGGCAAAACAACTCTTGGGATATTTGGACAGTCTTTCAGAAGACGAACTAGAAAAGAGGCGCCTCACCGCAGAAGCAACGATACAAGAAATGGGCATCAGCTTCACGGTCTACACAGAGGAAGGCAATATAGACAGAGCATGGCCCTTCGATATTGTCCCTAGAACCATAGAAGCCTCAGACTGGAAAATAGCTGAAGCAGGATTAAAACAACGTCTAACCGCTCTTAACCTTTTCATCAACGATCTCTACCACGACCAAAACGTCATCAAAGACGGCATCATCCCAGAACATATCATCAAAGATTCCAAAAATTTTAGACCAGAATGCGTTGGCGTATCACCAGCCTACGGCGTATGGGCGCATATTTGTGGTACCGATCTAGTACGAGATGAAAATGGCGACTTCTTTGTTTTAGAAGATAACTTACGCGTACCTTCTGGTGTGTCTTACATGTTGGAAAACCGCGCCATTACTAAGCGAGTTCTTCCAGAACTGTTTGAAAACGAATCAATCTTACCAATCGATTCTTACACCTCGCAATTGTTTGACACCTTGGCCTCTTTGTCGCCAAGAGATATAGAAAACCCTGAGATCGTAGTGTTAACACCGGGTATTTATAACTCCGCCTATTTTGAACACGCCTTCTTGGCGCAACAAATGGGTGCTGAACTAGTTGAAGGCAGCGATCTATTTGTCGACAACGACGACTGCGTTTACATGAAAACTATTGATGGTCCAGAGCGCGTAGATGTAATCTATCGTCGCATTGACGATTTATTCATCGACCCAGAAGCGTTTGATCCTGAATCAGTCCTAGGTGTTGCTGGTCTAATGCGCGCATGGCGAGCAGGTAATGTCGCACTAGCAAATGCGCCGGGTGCAGGTGTTGCCGATGACAAAGTGGTTTACGCTTATGTCCCAGACATCATTCGTTATTACTTGAACGAAGAGCCGATCCTTAACAACGTCGAAACCTTCTTGTGCGATGACCCAGAGCAACGCGCCTACGTACTCGCCAACCTAGACAAACTGGTTGTTAAACCGGCCAACGAATCTGGCGGTTACGGTATGCTAGTCGGGCCTCATTCAACGAAGAAAGAACAAGCACTGTTTGCCGAGTTAATTACTAAAAATCCGCGTAATTACATTGCTCAACCAACGTTGAAATTATCCACCGCACCAACGCTTATATCCAAAGGTGTCTTAGAACCTCGTCACCTAGACCTTCGTCCATTTATCTTGCAAGCTAAGGAAACCTACGTCACCACTGGCGGCCTAACTCGCGTTGCCATGAAAAAAGGTTCCTTGGTCGTTAATTCGTCACAAGGTGGTGGTAGTAAAGACACTTGGATTGTTGAAACAAAGGGGCAGTAACCATGTTATCTAGAGTCGCAGAACGCTTATATTGGAGCGCACGGTATTTGGAACGCGTTGAAAACACAGCCCGCTTGGTCAGTGTTTATGACGACCTATTATTCGACCTTCCAAAAAACATCGAAGTATCTTGGTATAACTTAATCGAGATACTAAGTGGCGAAGAAATTTTCGAACAACGTTATAAAGTAAAAGACGAACGTAACGTAGTGAAGTTTCTTTTAGCCGATGACACAAACTCAAGCTCTATGCTGTCATCATTAAAAATGGTGCGGGAAAATATCCGGACCACTCGTGATGCGGTTCCTAAAGAAACATGGGAACTAATAAATGAACTAGATCTATACGCACAACAGAATATCAAGCAAGGGATTAACCGTTCAGAACGACATCTTTTCTTGAATACTATTATTGAAGGCTGCCAAAAAATCATCGGCCTCTTTGCTGGTGCAATGAGCCGTGATTCAGGCTGGCATTTCCTCATTATGGGACGTTATTTAGAACGTGCTGATATGGGAACACGTATTCTTGATGCGGCCGTGTCTTTAATGTTGAAATCTGAGCCAGAAGCAAGAATTCAACTTGGACAAGTGACTTGGTCAAAAGTATTAAAGTCTCAAAGTGCGTATTTGGATTATCGCCGCACCGTTAGAACGTCTATCAACGGAGCAAAGGCTACTACATTCTTGATGAATGACCTTTGTTTCCCACGATCTCTAGCTTACTGCCTAGGTCAAATAGGTGAAGCGGCGACAAAATTACCACGCGCCGGTTTAATTACCGCTAAGGTAGATAAACTTTTAGAATTTGATTACCCAATCAATAGTTCAGAAGATTTGGATGAAGACTTTCACAACCATCTCAATGATATACAGATTGCCATTATCGAAATAAATCACCAGATCACCGAAAACTGGTTTCATTTTCGGCAAGGAGACGCTGCATGACCATTAGAGTCGCAATACAGCACAAGACCACTTACGAGTTTGACCGTTTTATTAACGTAGCTCCTCACGTTTTAAGACTGCAACCGGCTGCGCACTCACGCACAAAAATTCATGCTTACTCGCTTAAAGTTTTGCCTGAAACGCATTTTATCAATGTGCAACAAGATCCGTTTGGAAATTTCCAAACTCGCTTAGTGTTTCCCGAAAAGACCAATAAGCTAGAGTTTTACGTGGAAGTTATCGCCGATATGACGGTAATCAACCCATTCGATTTCTTCGTTGAAAGCTACGCGGAAGAATATCCATTTGCCTACGATAAAGCGCTTAAGAAAGAGCTCGATCCTTACTTACAAGTAACTGAATCTTGCCCGTTATTGGACAAATGGCTATCTACGGTTGATCGTAAAAATACGCCGATTAACGATTTTCTCGTGGCGATCAATAGTCGCTTAGCAGCGGATATTGGTTACGGAATTCGTTTAGAGCCAGGCGTTCAGACTTGCGAAGAAACCCTGACCCTGAAAAAAGGTTCTTGTCGTGATACATCATGGTTACTGGTTCAAATACTACGTAGCCTTGGTCTAGCAGCACGTTTCGCGTCTGGTTATCTAGTACAACTAACGTCTGACGTGAAAGCGCTCGACGGCCCATCAGGCCCAGAAGAAGATTTCACCGACCTACACGCATGGTGTGAAGTATTTTTACCTGGCGCAGGCTGGGTTGGATTAGATCCAACTTCAGGCCTATTCGCCGGCGAAGGTCACATCCCTCTAGCTTGTACACCAGAGCCGGCTTCAGCAGCACCGATTACTGGCTTTGTTGACGAATGTGAATGTGAGTTTAGCTACAGCAATATTGTAACTCGTATCCATGAAGATCCGCGTGTGACAAAACCCTATGCAGAAGGCGAATGGGACACCATCAAAGCCTTAGGTTTTGCGGTTGACAAACAGCTTGAAGACGGCGACGTTCGTCTAACAATGGGTGGTGAGCCAACGTTTGTCTCCATCGACGACATGGATTCAGAGCAGTGGAATACCGGCGCATTGGGCGCAGAAAAGCTTAAACTAGCCAAAGACTTGCTGATTAAAATGAAGCAAGAATTCGGCGCTAACGGCCTACTTCATTATGGCCAAGGCAAATGGTATCCGGGCGAAGAAGTACCGCGCTGGGCACTGGGTTGTTTCTGGCGCACCGACGGCGAAGCGTTATGGAATGATCCGAAATATTTAGCGCGCGTAGACAAAGACTACAAACACACCATTAAAGATGCCCAAGCTTTTGGCGAATTATTGTGTGAAAAACTAGCATTGGATAAGCAATATCTACAAAGCACCTACGAAGACACTCTGTATTATTTATGGATGGAGCAATCGCTTCCTGCGGATGCCGATCCAACCAAAGCCGATTTAAAAGACGATTTAGAACGCCGTCGTCTAGCAAAACTGCTTAGCCGTGGTTTAAGCACCACAACTGGCTTCGTTTTGCCGTTAGAATTCGATACGGTAAACAATCGTTGGAATAGCTCCCTTTGGCCAATGCGCAGTGACGTTATTACCTTGATTCCGGGCGACAGCCCAATGGGTTATCGTTTGCCACTGAATTCTTTACCAGCGCAAGCCGAAGAAGATCGTATTCCCGAGCGTGATCCGTTTGATCCTCGCCAACCTTTGGCGAACAAAAAAGACAACGCGGTATTAGAAAGCGTTGCCAAGCAGCATTTCGCTAAAAAACCAGCAGCACCTGCCCTAGCGCCAGAAAAAACGTTGAAAAACGTGATTCGCACTACCTTGTGTATCGAACCACGTGATGGCCGCTTGCATGTATTCATGCCGCCTATGACGCATCTTGAGCATTTTGTGAATGTTCTTGAGCATCTTGAAGCGGTTGCGAAAACCCTTGATAAACCTATCGTTGTCGAAGGTTACGAGCCACCAAAAGATCCGCGCTTGCAGAAATTCCTAATCACGCCAGATCCAGGTGTTATCGAGGTGAACATTCACCCTGCGGCAAGCTGGAAAGAATTGGTTCACAATACCGAAACTCTATATCACCAAGCCTACCTTTCTCGTCTAGGCGCAGAAAAATTCATGCTTGATGGTCGCCATACCGGCACAGGTGGTGGTAATCACGTAACGCTTGGAGGCCGTACACCAGCAGACAGTCCGCTGTTACGTCGCCCTGAGTTACTACAAAGTTTAGTAACCTTCTGGCAGCATCATCCAGGTTTATCTTATCTTTTCTCTGGCATGTTTATTGGCCCAACTAGCCAAGCACCACGTCCAGACGAAGGTCGCGACGAAGCCCTATATGAAATGGAAATCGCTTTCCAAAACATGCCGTCTGGTTTTGTTGAAGAACCTTGGTTAGTCGACCGCTTGATGCGTAACTTGCTAGTCGATATCACAGGTAACACGCATCGTTCTGAATTCTGTATTGATAAGCTTTACGCAGCTGGCAGCGCCAGCGGTAGACAAGGTTTATTGGAATTCCGTGGTTTTGAAATGCCACCGCATCCGCACATGTCTCTCGTGCAAATGCTGTTGTTGCGCTGCTTAGTTGCACGCTTCTGGAAAGAACCGTACAAAAAGCCTTTGGTTCGTTGGGGCACCAGCTTGCATGACAAATTCATGCTGCCACATTTTGTTTGGCAGGACGTTAAAGAAGTGGTCGAAGATCTTCAGCGCCATGGTTTCCCATTCAAACTAGAATGGTTAGCACCATTTGAAGAGTTCCGTTTCCCTCATTATGGTCGTCAAAAAATCGATGACATGGAAATTGAACTTCGTTGGGCAATTGAGCCTTGGCATGTTCTAGGTGAAGAAATCACCGGATCGGGTACTGCTCGCTACGTAGATTCTTCCGTCGAACGTTTGCAGGTAAAACTATCTGGCTTAACCGATGGACGTTATGTGCTTAGCTGTAATGGCCGTCGCGTGCCGATTCGTTCTACAGGTCGCAAAGGCGAATACGTTGGCGCGATTCGCTACAAAGCTTGGGCGCCACCATCTGCCTTGCACCCAACACTAGGGACAGATACGCCACTAATATTTGATTTAATCGATACATGGAACGGCTTATCTGTGGGCGGTTGTACTTATCATGTGTCTCACCCAGGTGGACGTACGTATGACAATGTACCAGTCAATAGCAATGAAGCGGAAGCTCGCCGTGTGAACCGTTTCTGGGATCACGGCTTCACTCAAGGCACGCTATCTCCACCGCCAGCCTTCAGTGCATTGCGCTCTTTTTACCCGAATGGAGACGAGCCTCGTGCAATGTCACCACCAGCTGAAGAGCCAATGAATGAATATCCGCATACATTAGACCTAAGGAAGCAGTATAATGTTCTCTAATAATTAATTTTTTAGGCTCAAGCACATTATGCAACTTCAAACAGGTACTTTTATAACGTCGGTGATAGATGAGAAACCGACGTTATCTTCCGCCTATGATAAACCGATAAATGCTTATGATGAGGCCTTCACGGAAGATCGCCAACCGCGCGCACATTGGGAAGCACTGCTGCGTAACATAAGCAATCTTTCAGACGAGGAAATGCTCGACCGACAACGTCGTGCTCAGCGTATCCTTCGTGAAGACGGAGCTACCTATAATTTAACCAGCGACCCACTCACGCCAAGTGTTTGGTCGCTGGATCTTATTCCCAATATTATTCCGACCGATGAATGGCTTGAGATAGAGCAAGGTTTAGCTCAGCGCTCAAACTTATTCGATCTGATCTTAAAAGACCTCTATGGTCCGCAAGAACTGCTGAAAAACGGCATTATTCCTTCTGAGATTATTTTTAGCCATCCAGGATTTTTACGTCAATGCCACGGTGTTATGGTTCCCGGTGCTCATCAATTACTGCACCATGCGGTGGATCTAGTACGTGACCATGCGGGTCAATTCCAAGTCATTGGCGATCGTACCCAAGCTCCAAATGGCGCGGGCTACGCATTAGAAAACCGTACCGTGGTATCGCGTGTTATTCCGAACAGTTTCCGCGACAGTCAAGTGCGTCGTCTTGCAGGATTTTTCCAATCCTTCAAAAATATGCTGACGTCTCTTGCCAGTCAATGGACAGATACGCCACGTATCGTCATGCTGTCTCCTGGTGCTTATAGTAGCACCTATTTCGAACAAGCCTACTTATCAAACTATCTTGGTTTTCCATTAGTTCAAGGCAGCGATTTAACCGTACGTAATGGCGCGGTATGGATGAAATCTTTAAATGGCTTGGCACGTGTCGATGTTATTTTACGTCGTGTCGATGACGCCTACTGCGATCAAGCCGAACTAAGAGCCGACTCTTTCCTAGGAGTTCCAGGTTTATTAGAAGTAGTACGAGCAGGTAACGTCGTGCTTGCTAACCCATTAGGTAGCGGCATTTTAGAAGCGCCAGCATTAGTTAAATTTTTGCCTGCCATCAGTGAATTTTTGACAGGTAAACAACTAACTTTACCTTCTGTAGCAACCTGGTGGTGTGGTGATAAAGACGACTTAAATTATGTTATCGCCAATCTTAGTAACCTGATTATCAAGCCTGCGATTCGTAGCCATAGCAGCAACAGTATTTATGGTCACACGCTAAGCGAAAAGCAAAAACTTAATACCATAGAAAAAATCAAAAAAGCCCCGCATCTATATGCTGCGCAAAGTTATGTTCCAGGCTCTATGTCGCCTATTTGGTTAAATGGAAAAATACAAGCTAGGCCAAGCCTATTACGAGCTTTCACCGTTGCTAACCCAACCGGCTACACCGTCATGCCTGGCGGTTTATCTCGTGCTGGCGAATCGACAAAAGATTCCATTGTCACCAATATGTCTAGCTCAAAAAGTAAAGACACTTGGATCATCGCCGCAGAGCCAGAAGCGCAAAGTAACTTAATTACTGATCAAGTTTTATTACAAGACGAAGCCTTACAAGCTAATTTACCAAGCCGAGTGGTAGAAAACTTATTTTGGATGGGGCGTTATGCTGAACGTGCAGAAATCAGTATGCGCTTGCTACGTACCATTTTTAAACAGATGAATGGTATTGACCCATTACCAGAAGAAAGCCGCCGTATGTTACTTGAAATGGCGTCTACGCAAACTGGCTGCTTGCCCGGCTTTATGGAAGCAGACGAAAAGCTCCTCGCCAACCCAGAAGCTGAACTCGTTTCTATCATAACTGATGGCAGCCGAGCGGGATCCGTCAAAGCTAACCTGCAAGCCATGTTAAGTTGTGGCGAGCAAGTGAAAGAAATGCTTTCTGCCGATACTCGTATCATCATCAATGAGCTGCGTGACCATATTCATGAGCTAGATCGTGCTTATACCAATGGTTTACCTTCTGCACCGGAAGAATCGTTAGACAGTCTTGTTACCTCTTTGTTGGCGCTGTCCGGTTTGAACCATGAAAGCATGTTACGCGGACTCGACTGGACGTTTCAAGAAATTGGCCGTCGTACCGAACGTGCATTGCAAACAGCAACCTTGTTACGCTCTGCGCTCACTACGCCACTATCATCTGGACCGCAACAGCAAATTCTAGAATCCGTTTTATTAAGCGTAGAAGCACTTATTTCCTTCCGTCGCCGCTATCGTAATCGTGCTCGCGTTGCTTATGGATTGGATCTATTGATGATTGATGGTACTAATCCACGCTCTTTACTTTATCAAGTAGAGCAACTGCGTAAATACATCAGAGAACTGCCCAGAAATGAGACAACAACAGCTGGCCTAAGCCCTGAAAATAAAATCATTTTAAAATCGCTAAATGATATTCAGCTTGCCGATTTGGAAGAGCTTGCCAAAATTGATCCAGATAGCCAAAGCCGTCTAAAACTAGAGCAACTCATGACCGAGTTTTTAGCTCAACTTGAGCAATTCACCGTTCTCATTAGCGATAAGTATTTTGACCATACCGCTGGCCCGCAGTCTTTGACTGAAGCCATCAGAGGAACAAATGTATGAGGTACCGCGTTCGCCATATAACGGAATACACTTATGGAGCGCCAGTGAGCTTATGTTACAACATGGCTCACCTCCTACCGCGAGATACGCGCAATCAGCGCTGCTTGAATCAGAAAATACAAATCAATCCGCCACCAGTTTATCAAAACGATGGCGAAGATTATTTCGGTAATCAGACGTTTTATTTTTCGATTCAAGAAGCCCATAAAAAATTGGTGATTGATGTCACCACTGACTTTGAAATTTCACCATTGAATGTACTTCAATGGCAAATACAAAGCACGCTCACTTGTGGTCAATTACGCGCGCAACTAAGTAATCCAAATACACCTGAACTGCGCATGGCAAAAGAATATCTACTGGATTCTCCGCAAATACGTTGTTCAGAAGATTTAAAGGCCTATGCTCTAAGCACTTTTACAGATGACAAACCTGTCTTACAGGCAGCATTGGCTTTCACTCATAAGATCTTCACTGAATTCAAATTCGACCCAGCTAGTACAACCGTTGCGACGCCACTTGAGCAAGTACTAAAACAGCGCAGCGGTGTATGTCAGGATTTCGCTCATTTAGCCATTGGCTGTTTGCGTTCGGTTGGCATTCCAGCTCGTTATATGAGTGGCTACCTAGAAACCTTGCCCCCACCAGGACAAGAAAAATTGGTTGGTGCGGATGCCTCCCACGCATGGTTCGCGGTGTTTATCCCTGAATTAGGTTGGGTAGAATTTGATCCAACCAATGACCTAATGCCAAGCGATCAGCATATCGTCACTGCATGGGGTCGAGATTATGCTGACGTGACACCACTTCAAGGCGTTATTTTTGAAGGTGGCGGCTCTCAGCAACTTGCCGTTTCGGTAGATGTAAAACGAGTCTAACCAAATAGCTTGGTAAGATACGAATAAGTCTTTGCTCGACATAGTTTGCTCGACACAGTAAGTCGATGCAAAGACGCTTTTACTGCGCTTTTTATTACAACCTCGGCCAGTACAATTATCATCCAAAAGCCATACTACATAGCATGTAGAGCCGATATAAGGTAAGCTTCGCGAAATTCTTGCATAACCTGACCTTTCAGCTTAGCACCTGCCTTTATAAAACATGAGAACATCTATGAGTTTCAACAAACTTGGGCTTTCTGCCCCCATCTTAAAAGCCATTGAAGATCAAGGCTATACTGAGCCGTCTGCAATTCAAGCTCAGGCAATACCAGCCATTCTTGAAGGCCAAGATGTGATGGCCGCAGCCCAAACAGGGACAGGCAAAACAGCCGGTTTTACCTTACCCTTGCTTGAAATTCTAAGTAAAGGCGAAAACGCACAAAGCAATCAAGTTCGCGCTTTAGTATTAACACCAACTCGTGAATTAGCAGCGCAAGTCGCTGAAAGCGTCAAAAATTACGGTCAGCATCTGTCTCTTAAATCGACAGTAGTATTCGGCGGCGTTAAAATCAATCCTCAAATGATGGCACTACGTCGCGGCGCGGATATTTTGATCGCAACGCCTGGTCGCATGATGGATTTATACAACCAAAAAGCAGTACGTTTCGACAAGCTAGAAATCCTAGTGTTAGACGAAGCAGACCGCATGCTGGACATGGGCTTTATCCATGACATCAAAAAAATCCTAGCCATTCTGCCGAAGAAACGTCAGAACTTATTGTTCTCTGCGACCTTTTCACCAGAAATTCGCCAGTTAGCAAAAGGCTTGGTAAACAACCCAATCGAGATTTCCGTTACGCCACGTAATGCGACAGCGGTCTCTGTGGAACAGTGGTTGCACCCAGTCGACAAGAAACGCAAAACTGAGTTGTTAATTCAACTTATCGCTGCCGGTCGTTGGGATCAGGCATTGGTCTTTTCTCGCACTAAACACGGCGCAAACAAGATCACTAAACAATTAGAAGACGCTGGCATTCGTGCTAGCGCCATTCACGGCAACAAAAGCCAAGGCGCACGTACTCGCGCCCTATCAGACTTTAAAGAAGGCCGTATTCGCATTCTTGTCGCGACAGACATCGCGGCGCGTGGACTGGACATCGAACAACTACCTCACGTAGTCAACTTTGACCTACCAGATGTAGCAGAAGATTACGTTCACCGTATCGGCCGTACTGGTCGTGCTGGCGCAACAGGCAAAGCCATTTCATTGGTAGCTGCCGACGAACTAGATCAATTACGAGCGATTGAGCGTTTGACTCAGAAGCTAATTGAACGTCGTTACGAAGATGATTTCATGCCAACACACATGTTGCCTGATACCACATTAGATACACGTCCAATCAAGCCTAACAAGCCAAAAAGACCGCGTGAACAAACCAATGCTCCAAGACAAGGTAATGGCGCGAAACAAGGCAATGCGCCTAAGTCTGGCAATCGTCGCCCTAGTGCACCAAAAGCAGAAATGACACCAGGCCAAGGTCTTCGAAGCAAGCCTTTAGCACCAGCGCGTCGTAATCGTAAACCAGATTAATTCTCATCATCTAATCTGCTAGAATAAATAAAGCCACAGTGAGACTATCTCACTGTGGCTTTTTTGAAAAAATAATAAACGAAATTCACCAACATCAAGGACGTGTTATGGGAATAGTAATCCTCCCTCTTTTTTTATTTTGGGTAATCTGCTTTCTTTTCTCGCTTCGAATCGGCTATGTCTTATTGAAAGAAGAGAAGCTGTTTGTCTACAAGATACTACCAACTATAGCCGCCATTCTTCTCGCCATTATGTATATGAAGCACTCTATCAATCAGTTTGAAGGTAGTGAGTCACTCTGGGCATTTGAAATAATATTTTTCTTCTTGTTTAACCTTGATGCTGCACTCTTATACCTAGCTGCGTTTTTAACCTACTTCCTCATCAAGAAACGCATTAAAAACCCATCAATTAAGTCCCTAATTTTCATTATCGCGTTATCTATTTCATTAGGAACACTGCTTGGCTCATTTAGTAGTGAGAGCTTTATGGAAAAACATAATATTGAACAAACTTATTGAATTTAAATAAGCATATATAGAAGCAGAACAACACCGAAAAATATAAATGAAATTAATATAGGTAAAAACCTATAAACTAAAAAAGGATAAAGTAATGGGATTGATTTTAGGGCCAATTTTGATTTTTTGGATTATTGCAGCTGGATTTTCCATTTATATGGGAAATACTTTATTAGAGGATGGTCAATCATTTATAGCCTATTGGATTGTGGTTATAACAACATTGGTTTATGTTTTGCTGAATTTAGTCATTCGATTTGGCAATAAAAAAGAGTTGTGGGCATTTGAGATTCCCTTCTTTTTCGTAACCAACAAAGTTAGCTTGTTTCTATATGGACTGTCGCTTTGCCTTTACATTTTAAGAGGAGCTCCGCCAGACCAAGAATACGCCAACGGGTTGATCTTCATCATAAACGCTACCGTTACGTTTAGCGCGATTATAGGCACATTTAGTAATGATGTTTTCATGAAGACCTTCGAAATAAAGCGCACTCATTAGGTCTAAAAGCAGATCAAGCTCTTATCATGAAAGCTTGATCTGTTATGTAGCTAACTCAATTTATACGAGCTGATCTCTTTCAGCACATTTTCAAAACGTTGTTTGGCTTGACCAGATCCTTCATCAGTTTTATTGACCAAATCCAGAATTCGCTCTGAACGCTCGCTGACATTTTGAATGTTACGGTTAATCTCTTCAGATACTTGTGATTGCTCTTCTGATGCTGTAGCAACTCGCTCTATAGTCTGAGTAAGTAACTCAATAGCATCAAATAAGCCTTGCATCATGGTGACATTTTCACCGACCACACTAGACGTTTGTGTTGCCATGCTGGAACATTTATCCATGGATTGTAGGGCACTCTTACCAGAACCCACCAAGGCTTCAATCATAGAACGAATCTCTTCAGTCGAATTTTGTGTACGCTGAGCAAGCGTTCTCACTTCATCGGCAACTACAGCGAAGCCTCGTCCTTGTTCACCAGCACGAGCTGCTTCTATCGCAGCATTCAGTGCCAATAGATTTGTTTGCTCTGCAATGGATTCAATGGTTTGCAAGATAGTACTGATTTGCTCTGTATGACCAGTAACCGACTGCACCGCTTTATATCCGCCATCCACTTCTGAAGATAAATTGGCGATGGACTGTAGAATAGTCTGCATCCGCGCTGAACCTTGAGTACTTTGCTCTCGAATATTGTCCGTCGCTTCTGCTGACGATTGCATATCTTGAGAAATAGTATTACTCGTTAAAGACATCTCTTCTACTGCTGACGCCATAAGGTCGGTTTGATTAAACTGATCTTTGGTTTCTTGCAATGCATTTCTCGAATAGCCACTCAGCACGTTCATACTTTCTTTGGATTCAGACGCCATATCGACCATCAAATGAAAAGATTCACTCAAATGGTCTAAATGGACGTTTAAGTACTGAATAATCTCGCCAAGCTCATCTTTTGATGTATTTTCAATTCTTCCGACCAAGTTACGATCAGAAGACACATTTGATAACGCTTGGCTAATACGTTCAACGCGCTTAGAAAGAGATCGAGTAAGGGAAAATGCCAACCAAATAACAGGAGTAATTAATAGAATAAAACCGATAACTAACCCATTTCGATAAAGCTCACTGCGGGAAGTCAACGAAGCGCTAAGGATATTAATTTCGGAACTGATTTTGTCGGCAACGCCTTTTATCAAGCCTATTTTGGCTGTAGCAAGCTCAAACCAGTCAGCAGGGCCACTCACGGATGAAACATCTTTTGTCGCTAAAAAAGCATCAGTAGCTTGGGTAACTGCCTGCCATTTCTCGTTTTTCATGGCAGCATTCAGTAACGCTTCTTCTTTATCTGACGCAGTCACAATAAAATGCTCTAACTGATGATGCTCGTCTTCTATAAAGGCCGCGATCTGTGACTGACGCATAAAATTAGTCGATTTAGCGGCATACACGCCATTTAAAGCACCACGATACTGGCCTGCGCGCTCTTTCATCCACAATAAACTTAAACGGGCCTCAAGTGCCTTGGCGATTTCTCGATTACTAATATCTAGAATGACGCGTTGAATCGAATTTAACGCTTGGCGATTCACCTCAGAATAAAAATCAAAAGCGCCATTATCAGCAGCCAAAGCATCTACTTTTTGTCGAACTTTATTTTTGTCCTGCAACATTGTTAAAACAGGAGTTCGTAAACGATCCAAACGTTCAGAAGTAAGCACCTCGAAAGCTCTATCATCTATATTTTTAAGCGCCGCTTCTGCATTATCGGCTACTTTACGCTGCGCCAACAAAGCGTCCTTGCCGCTGCTACCCTTACTACCAAGGAAACCAGCACTTAAACCACGTTCAACCGCAAAGTTATGCGCTACGCCATCTAAAATGGTCGACAACTTCACCATATCTTCGGCAATACGTCCCTCATGAACACGTACATTTAAATCTTTAACTAAAAACGCCACAATAATAATGGCAAACAGAGATGGTAAAATGCCAACAATGGCTACCGATTGAGATATTTTGAGATTGGAAAATAAGGACACGAGCCTCTCCTTGTCGTTGTTATTAAGCAAGCTTAGATCAAATCATGCACTTTGCATGCCCAGAACTTAATTTTTAAATTATCCAAATTTCGCTACTTTCCTTTTAACCTCCTCGCTTTTCATTCTTGGTTTATTTAATAAGTCACAAAAAAACCACCCGGAGGTGGTTTCTATAAATAAGATGTTGTTACGCTTTGCTATTAACTATTTTTCAGCTCAGCTTCTGGCGCTTCATCTTGTTCAAACACACTCGAATCAGTATGACCAAGCCACTTCGAGGTAATACTACCAGCCGTCATCGCACCATTTACGTTCACAGCAGTGCGCCCCATATCGATCAAAGGTTCGATAGAAATCAACAAGCCAGCTAATGCAACAGGCATATCTAAAGCAGACAATACAATTAAAGCCGCAAATGTCGCGCCACCACCGATGCCCGCAATACCAAATGAACTAATGGTTACGATAGCAATAAGTGAAATAATGAAGCTTGGATCTAATGGATTAATGCCTACCGTTGGTGCAATCATCACAGCCAACATCGCAGGATATAAACCAGCACAGCCATTTTGCCCCATCGTCGCACCAAAAGAAGCAGAGAAATTGGATTCACCTTCACCGTTACCTAGACGTTTAACCTGAGTATCGATATTCAACGGAATCGTTCCCGCACTAGAGCGAGAAGTAAAAGCAAACAACAATACAGGTAGAACTTTCTTAAAGTAGCGAAGCGGTGAAATGCCATTAAATGCCAACAAACATAAATGCATGACTAAAATAAGCGCCAACCCCACATAAGACGCCACAACAAAGTTAAGCAAAGTCAAAATATCGGAAACATTTGATCCCGCAACAACCTTGGTCATCAACGCAAGAATACCGTATGGCGTAAGGCTTAACACCATACGAACTAAGGTTCTAACGATAGATTGAGCTACATCAACAAAATGCTCAAAACTTGCACCTAACTTTGGTTCAGCACGAGCAACCGTTACGCCAGCTACACCAACAAAAGCTGCAAAAATAACCACAGCAATAGTTGAAGTTGGACGACTACCCGTTAGATCGGCAAAAGGGTTGCCAGGGAAGAAAGAGGTAATCATGTCAGCAAACGATACACTTGCTAGTCCATCAAGGCGTGTTTCCAATGCTGCACCACGCGCCATTTCGCGAGCACCCTGCACAATACCATCCGCAGACAAACCAAATAAGTTGCTAACGAAAACACCGATCAAAGCAGAAACAGCCGTCGTCGCCAATAATATGCCAATAATGCCACCAGACATCTTGCCCAAAGAGCCCGTGTCTTTCACCTTAATAATAGCGCCAATAATAGACACTAAAATCAATGGCATTATGATCATCTTCAGCAAACTAATATAACCATAACCAACGATATTTACGTACTCTAATGTCTCGTTAGCTTCAGCGCTGCCAACACCATAGATAAATTGCAATGCAGCACCAAAGGCAACACCTAAACCCAAACCAGTGAATACCTGAGTGGATAATGTCTTTTTCGCTTTTTGCAGTTTGAACAGCAATGCGATCAACAAAGCGAAAACTGCTAAGTTAATAATGGAATACAACATGGAGAGAAAACCTTAAAAAATAAATCATAGAACACCGACCCCTTACTCATCTAAACATCAATAAATAAGGTAAATCGATAAGTTGCCGCCATGTTAACAAAATGCTGACTAAATGGATAAGAAGGAAATATGATTAACTTATATAAGAAAAATGTATAAGGATGAAACTTGAGCGCATTACAAAATACTCAAAAATCACAAATCGTCACACATATTAATTTGCACAAATGAACGAATTCGGTTTGTATTAGAGAAAGTAGAAACGCCCCACCCAAACTCGGCATTCAAAACTTATTACAAGGACGTGAATGGTGACTAGCAAAAAACGGATATTCAAACGATTATCTATCAGAATTCTAGTCGCAAACATGTTCCTTCTGGCTATTGTTATTACAGCCTCTGTTGCCATTTCACTGCAGTACAGTGCCAGTAAAAGAATGGCCGTCAGCCATATGTTATCTAGCATGAATTTACTTTCTGACCATATGAGCGACAGCGTTTATAGCCTAGAGAATGATGCAAAACAGACTGTCAGCTTACTTGCAGAATTAATCAACAGTGATCTATCTGATGCGAGTATCGAACGTAAAAGCAGTTTATTTGCTCAGTTCTTAAAAAAACGTCCCGAGCTATACAGCCTTTACATTGGTGACAAACAAGAACATTTTTTTCAGCTCATCAACCTAGATTCAGCCAAAGATATAAGACAACGAATGGGTGCTCAGCCAGATGATCGTTGGGCTGTTGTCGAAGTCTCAGGCAGTAATGAAAGACGTCTACGACAAACCTACTTTTACACCTCTACTTTTCACCTTAATCACCAGCAAACGGAAAACAGCAATTTCTACCCAACTGAACGACCATGGTTCGCAGCTTCAGCACAAAATGATATCTATAAAACCCCGCCTTACCTTTTTCAGCATCTACAAATATCCGGGCAAACCTACGCTCAACGAATACGTAATACAGACCAGGTAATTGGCTTAGATATTCTCTTATCGTCTTTATCTGATCAACTGTCTCTATCTTCATCAAAACTAATTAATGGGCAAGAACAAGCTTTTTTGTTTAGCCAAAATGGAGAAATTATTGCCTCGAACATTAATAGCACCCACTCTGTTATCACACCTGAAATACAACCAATACTATTAAGTCAGCAACAAAAAGAAGCCATCACCAATCTAGGTCGCCTTAAAGTATCTAATCAGAATGATTGGCGCCCTTTTGACTTCAGCGAGTCAGGAGTACCAAAAGGCTACTTTATCGAGTTGATGCAAATGATTAGCGCTATGACAGGTCTTAAGTTTGACTACATAAATGGCTTCAGCCGTGAACAACTTGTCCAAAAATACAAAGATGATGGGATTGATATTTTACTGTCTGTACAAAAAGCTCAAAACACAGATATTGAAGGATTATACAGCGTTCCATTGCGAGATATTCCGTATGCCATTGTAACAAAAAATATCACGCAAGAACCAAAGTCCTTAAGTGACTTAAATGGAAAAACCGTCGGCTTTTTAGGCCGCTGGTCAGTCCTACCAATGCTCAAAACACACTTTCCAAACATAAAATGGCAAGAGTCCATCACCGAACGAGATCTCATTTCACGCCTACAATCCGGACAATATGACGCCATTATAGGTGCATCTCCTGTCCTAAAATCGACAATAAGCATAATGGAAGCTGAAGGCTTACAAGTGTACGATGAATTAGTAGAAATCAACAATATCGTACCTAGTCACTTTTATCTGGTAACAAAAGAAAAGCAAAAATTTGCGCTCGATTTAATCAATCAGGCATTAAGTCAAATTACACCTGCTCAACGAGATGCTCTAGATGTTGCTTGGCTACAGCAGAATACCCAGTATATGCAAGATCATCTTGATATTCCCTTTAAAAAATTAATCAAAACTGCTGATGATCCAAACGCTAAACAGCCTCTGATTATCAAAAAAAATGACGGTACCCGCTACTATATTTTTATCAAAAATATAGGTAATGACATATTCACCAAACAATACTTTACCGCTGTCATAACAGAGAAAATGCTTTTCCAACAAGCAACTAAAGAGGCTTTTCATTCAGCATTATTAAGCGCCTTAGTGATGGTGATCCTATTACCGATTATCTGGCTTTTCAGTACGCCGATAGTCCGTCCCATTCGACAATTACAGCGAGTAACAGAGAAAATCAAACTACGCCAATTTGACGATGTAGCATTTGTAGATTCCAATATCAAAGAAATCTGGCAACTGTCCAACTCCTTTGTTTCAATGTCACAAGATATTAAACAGCACGAAGCCAGCCAAAAAGGATTTATGGAGGCATTAATTCGTCTAATCGCAACGGCTATAGATGACAAGTCGGCACATACTGGCGGTCATTGCTATCGGGTTCCTGAACTTGGATTGATGCTTTCTGACGCCTTAGAAAAAGCCGAAGAAGGCCCTTATAAAGCGTTCAAATTCGCCAATGACAATGAACGACTAGAGTTCCGCATTGCCGCTTGGTTACACGACTGCGGCAAAATCACCATGCCAGAACACATCATAGACAAAGGCTCAAAGCTCGAATGCACTTACAATCGCATTCATGAAATTCGCACACGTTTCGAAGTCTTATGGCGTGATGCAGAAATAGATTACTTACATAAAGTACATATTGAAAAGCAAGATCCTACCATCGCCTTAACGGTATGGGAGGAACGCCAAACAATACTTCAAGAAGAATTCGCTATAGTTGCCAAAGCAAACGTCGGCAGTGAATTAATGAGCGAAAAAGACAGACAGAAAATAAAAGAAATTGGCGCGCAAGAATGGATACGTCATTTTAGTAATCGCTTAGGCTTATCCCCTGCAGAAGAAATGATGCTCGCCAAACAAGCTCAAGCAGGCAATCTAGAAAGTGAACAGCTTGGCCAACAAGCAGTGATAGAAACCTTGCTGTCCGATAAACTAGAACACATTATCCCACGACTTAAAAATATCAACTATCCACCTTCCTTGGGTATAAAAATGACCATACCAAAACATCAATATAACCAAGGTGAAATCTACAACTTAACGATAAAAAAAGGCACGCTTACTAAAGAAGATAGATTTAAAATCAATGAACACATCATCAGCACCATTACTATGCTGGAGAGCTTGCCATTCCCGCCTGAACTGAGCCGAGTACCTCATTACGCTTCCACTCATCATGAAAGAATGGACGGCCAAGGTTACCCACGAAAGCTCAATGCAGAACAACTCAGCCTTCCTGATAGAGTCCTCATGATCGCCGATGTATTCGAAGCTCTAACAGCCTCAGATCGACCTTATAAAAAAGCCAAACCAATAAGCGTCGCTATCGACATCATGTTTAACATGTGCCAAGAGGGACACCTCGATTTACAGCTATTTCGCTTCTTTTTAGAAAGTGATACCTACTTAAAATACGCCGAGAAATTCTTACCAAAAGACCAGATCGATACCGTTAATATCAAACCTTACTTAGAAAACTTACCTAAAAAACGCACCTAGAAGACTTACCTAAAGATAGGCTAAAAACATCCCCCTCTTGCGCAGATTCGTTATATAACGCAATATATAACGAATCTATATAAATCCTATTTTCAGACAATTCTATAAGGATAAATTCATGCGGTCATTCACCTCACTAAGCATCATGCTATTAAGTTTCTTGGTGCTTAATTCCTCAACTTACGCAGAAGAAATCCATGCTGCGGTAGCATCAAACTTCACGGCCCCTATGAAAGACATAGCCAAACAGTACGAAGAAGATTCGGGTAACAAAGTCATTCTATCTTTTGGTTCCTCAGGTAAATTCTTCGCCCAAATTCAAAACGGCGCTCCGTTTCAGGTATTTCTATCGGCTGATGAAAACAAACCTGATGCCTTAGAAAAAGCAGGATTAATCGTTACAGGTACTCGTTTCACCTATGCTATTGGTGCCCTAGCATTATGGTCAGCTAAGCCTGATTTTATCGATAACAATGATGCTCGTTTAAAAAGCGGTGATTTTAATAAATTAGCATTAGCCAACCCAAAACTTGCGCCCTATGGCGTTGCTGCAACAGAAGTATTAGAGGAGTTAGGACTAACAGAATCAACTAAATCAAAATGGGTAATGGGCGAAAACATTTCACAAACCTATCAGTTTGCCAGTACAGGCAATACAGACTTAGGATTCGTTGCACTGTCACAAATCATGAGTGAAGGGCGAATTGCAAAAGGCTCAAGTTGGATCATTCCCACTGATCAATACAGCCCTATACGCCAAGATGCCGTATTATTAAAAAGCGCAGAAAATAGCACTGCAGCAAAAGAACTACTTGACTACCTACGTAGTGACAAAGCTCGTAGCATCATTCATTCATACGGTTATAAAACGGAATAACACCACAGCATGCTTTCTGCGTCAGACCTAGAAGCCATTTGGCTAACCTTTAAAGTAGCGACAACTGTTACTGTTATTTTACTGCTCATTGGAACCCCAATCGCATGGTGGTTGGCACGTACCCGCTCTCGCCTAAAAGGCCCAGTCGGTGCCATAGTCGCGTTGCCACTAGTTTTGCCTCCCACTGTGCTGGGGTTTTATCTTTTGATAGCAATGGGACCCAATGGCTTTATTGGACAACTAACTCAAGAATTGGGGATAGGAACACTACCTTTTACTTTTTGGGGTCTGATAGTCGCATCAGTGTTTTATTCTCTGCCCTTTGTCGTACAACCCATACAAAACGCCATTGAAGCAATTGGAGAACGACCATTAGAAGTAGCAGCCACTTTACGAGCTGGCAGCTGGGATCGCTTTTTCACTATTGTCTTACCATTAGCAAAGCCCGGTTTTATTACTGCGGCGATTTTGGGTTTTACGCATACTGTCGGTGAATTTGGGGTTGTCTTAATGATTGGCGGCAATATTCCCGGACAGACTCGCGTTGTATCAGTGCAAATCTACGATCATGTTGAAGCACTGGAATATGACCAAGCCCATAAACTTGCCGCTATCATGGTGATTTTTTCATTTTTAGTGTTGCTCGGTCTGTATAGCTTTCAACGAAAAAATACACTATGGGGAGCGAAGTGAGCATGCCAACAAACAACACCACAACAGAGAATACAGAAAGCATAGAAACTACCGAAAAAGGCCTGTATGCCAAATTCCACCTACAACACTCAAATACAAAATCATCAGGTTTTGCTTTAAATGTCGACCTTACTCTTCCGGAAAGTGGCGTGACAGCTATTTTTGGACAATCCGGTTCAGGGAAAACCACCCTACTACGCTGCATCGCAGGACTAGAGCGAGCACAACAAGGGCACTTCATAATGAAAGGGGAGATATGGCAAAACGATACTATTTTCCTACCGACTCATAAACGGCCATTAGGCTATGTGTTTCAAGAATCTAGCCTCTTTACCCATCTAACCGCAAAAGGCAATTTAGATTACGCCATAAAACGCAGTGGCATTCCTCTGCCAGCCAACTTATATGAACAAGTCATTGACTTAATGGGCATCGAATCTGTACTGGCGCATAATTCACAGCAACTTTCAGGTGGTGAAAAACAACGTGTTGCCATCGCCCGAGCCTTACTGATTCAACCCAAAATATTACTCATGGATGAACCCTTAGCATCGCTAGATAATTCAAGAAAACAAGAAATTCTGCCCTACCTAGAAAAGCTTCGTACTACCCTCAAAACCCCCATCTTATATGTCAGCCATTCCGTAGAAGAAGTCATGCGCCTAGCGGATCATGTGGTGCTGATGCAAGACGGCAAAGTGGCCACTCAAGGCTATATAGAGGAGGTTTTTTCGCAGCTTAAATCACCACTGCTGGTGAATAATGACACTGGCGTCATCTGGCAAGGCAAGATTATTGAACAAGACGATAAGTGGCACTTATCAAAAGTATCTTGCGCAGGTAGCGACTTATGGATTCGTAACAACGGCGACACTCTAGAACAGAATGTTCGAGTAAGAATACTCGCCACTGACGTAAGTTTAACGCTCACTTATCATGAAGATTCCAGCATATTGAATCGACTACCAGTAAAAGTCCTCGAAATTGTTGCAGACAAGGACCCAGCCATGGCGTTAGTACGATTACAAACAGAGCAAAATACGCTTATAGCAAGATTGACCTACCGATCCGTTGAGCACCTAACCTTAACAGAAGGAAAAGTACTCTGGGCTCAAATTAAAAGTGTGGCTCTTGTAAGGTAATCACATAAACAGAAAAGAGATAAAGAGACTCAGAAGAGAAGAGAATCTATTCGTCTCTGAGTAATATCACGCTTGGAGCCTTAAATAACGCACAAGCTTTATTACCCACTTCTAGCGCTAATTCCGTGGCACTGATGTTGGTAATAATCGCGGACACAGACTTTCCCCCCCCAATATCTAACGTCACGTCCGTATTAACTACACCTGGTAACAAACGCGAGATCGTACCAACCAGCTTGTTTCGAGCACTGGTGACAACACCTGTATCAGTACTCAAAATCACTGAAGAAGCCTTGATCAAAGCCACTACGTCACGGCCTTTATTCAGCGCAAGTAGCTCAACACTTTCCTGAGTAATCATCGCAATTATCGATTGATTAGTACCGATATCCAACTCAACCTCAGCATTTACAGCACCAAGAGTAATATTACTAACCGTACCTCGAAATTGATTTCTTGCACTCGTTTTCATACTCTCACTCTTCATAAAACTCGCCACATCATTCAAGGTATGCAGCTTATCACCTAAACGCTCAATGAATTTTTGATGCTCTTCCTGCAAAGCTTGAAAGCCCGAAATAACCCGATGGCCCAACTCGGTTAACAAAGTTCCGCCGCCGTGCGCGCCGCCGGTAGAACGAACCACCAAAGGCTGAGCCGACATATTATTCATCGCATCAATACGATCCCAAGCGGTTTTATAACTGATCCCCACCTGCTTTGCCGCCTTAGAAATCGAACCACACTCATCAATAGCCGCCAACAACTCAATTTGCGCAGATGCAAAAGATTTATGCTGCTCGGTTAACAGGAAAACCTCCCCCTTCAATCCAGCCAACGCTGTTTTCTTATCTGTCATAAAAACCTGTTTGCTAATTGCATCTATAATCTTACTAACCAGTTTATATTAAAGACAATTTTAATACCCATGGTATTAAAAAACATCATCAGATAAACCAACGAGAAGAAGTAACAAACTTAATATCGAGAGAGTAATCATGACATATCAGGATGTGAAAGCGAGGGTAGTGGCTTACACAATTTACTGTAGCATTCGCGCGGCATCTTATTTTAGTTAACTGCGAGGTAGTGGAGGTTCTGCCTTACCCTCTAGAGCAGCTTGAACAAGTGATCCTAAAAATTTCGCGAAAGGCTTTATGTTTTGGTTAGTACTTGCCTCTTCAAGTGCTGCCATATAGTCATTGCGTTTTTCTAGCGGCACAATCGTCCAAGGATAGCCACCACTCGCAAGCATTGCATTCATTAAAAAACGTCCCGTGCGGCCATTCCCATCCATATAAGGGTGAATATAAACAAATATAAAATGCCCAAGCACTACGCGCACAGCGGCATCTTCTTCTCCTTGTAGCAACTCAAAGAATGCGGGCATCGCATCCCGCACAGCCTCTTTACTTGGAGGCGTGTGCATGGAACATCGGATAAATACAGGAGCATTCCGATAACCTGCTAAATCGGCAGGCTTGTGGATACCAGCCGTTACTCCGGGCGCAAACATTTCGCGATACCATACTCGATGATCATTATCGACGACTTCCCCTGCATTATGTCCATCAAGTATTTGTTCTATACTTTTGCGCACGGCTTGATAAGCTTGCCAGTATCCTCGGGCGGCTAAAGCATTTAACCTTTCTTTATCGTCGGTATTTTGTTCTGGGTTCCAATCTCCAGCTCGAACACGGTTTATTAGCTCTGGTGTTACGCGATAACCCTCGATAGAAAGCGAGTGATAGGCGTCTGTTACATACACGTCTTCAACATGCTTCATGTACACGGTTTTATAGACAGTTTGCGAAGGAGATATTGGAAAGTGCTCTATCACTATTTCCCGCATATCCTGCCACATAAGCCGAAGACGATTTACGTATGGGGATTGCTCTCGTCGAGAGAAGCTTAGGCTTGACTGACATTCAAACGGGTCTGACTCTCGCAAATCATACCCAGCTGCTCGCATTGTGCTCAAAATATCATCGGCAATTTGATTGCGGCCAATATTCCTGAATGCGCCAGCTAAACGACCAGCAATAGAGCTATGCCCCCCGTCTAACAGTTGCTCTAGGACGTCGGATGCGTCACTAATCATGGATAATGCGGCACGCATGTCTGTTGGGTTTTGAGTGAAACTTTGTTTACTACAAGCAATTAATGCAGCGGAAAGACTGTAGATGCGCAGCCCATTTTTGACACTAACTTTACCACGTTCAGGGAGAGAAGAACGGATATCCAAAAGTGACGTACCATGAGGTAATGCTGTTACATTGTTCCGTGCTTTGATGGCTCGAACCAATAACTGTTTTGGTACTGTCATATTTTCAGAATGAAGCGCGATAGATTGCTCAGGTGACAAACACCAATCATCACCTTTTAAATAATTAAGGTAAGCCGCACAAAATTGCCAAAAGGACGCATACCAAGCCGTGCTTTCACCACGCGTTTCATCGGGTCTCGCTGGCACATACCATCCCTTGATAACTTCCTCAAGGAAGCCATTTTGAACGAGGCGTTCACGATAAGTGCGCGAGAGCTCAGCAGAACGTATAGCCACTAAGCCATTTTTTTGGAGTTGATGAAGGGCTTCTAATGCATCAGCCAGTTTTTCGGAGGGGGTTGCCATTGTACCTGCTCTTCCTATTTGCCTGTGAATAGATTCGCTTATCGTACGTACGTATCTATTATTCGCTTATTGAGTTGTACTACTATTCGCTTATTGAGTTGCACCACTATTCGCTTATTGAGTTGCACCACTATTCGCTTATTGAGTTGTATCACTATTCGCTTATTGCGTCTAATCATAATTCGCTTATTGTGCTGGATAGGTAGTGGGCGCTGAGCATTCAAAAGTAAACTCCTGCCAGAGCATTAAAACACTGTCACCGTGGAATTAAGGCAAGAGGTGTTAGAAATAAATAGTTCAGCCCAATCTGTCTCTCTGAGAGCTAACAACCATTATGCCTTAGGGGGCGATTTAAAGTTATCTCAGAACTTATTGATATCGATGAAATTGACCGTTCCAAGAGGGTTGTCAGGGGGCTTCAACGAAATATTGCAAATTACTTTTGCGCGCATTATTGAGAATTACTCAACGCTAGCGGAAACGAGTCAGGACGTCGGACACGGTATAGCGGCTGATATTCAAACAAAAGAGTGGATAAATGACTATCATGTTTGGGCAAAAAATTGCTTTAATATTTGTCATTGAGGTTCTCTTTCTAGTAATGATCACTTCCTGGCAACGTATTAGGTGCAACCAAGTGTTGACGCTCCTCTTGCAAAGCCTGAAAACCGACAATCACACTTTGACCAAATTCCGTCAACAGCATCCACCGCCTTACGCACTACCAGTTAAGCACATCACTCAAACTCAAGGCTGACTAGACATGTTATTCAATGCATCAATACGATTCCATGCTGTCTTATAAATGATCCCCACCTGCTTAGCAGCCTTGGAAATGTATCTATCGCCACCAACAACTCAATCTGTGCTGACGTAAAAGGTTTATGCTGCTCAGTTAAAAGTCTCTTCAGCCCAGCCAACGCTGTTTTTTTATTATCCATGGATACCCGTTTCAAAATCACACTTAAAAGACTATTAATCAGTTTACAGGTATTCAGTAATTACGGCGTATATTCTAACCAACGGCCCCCCAAAGAGTACTTTTCAGACAATAAAAAAGCCCCGATAAGTCAGTTTTCACTAACCTATCGAGGCTTATTTTATATGGTGGGCCTGCCCAGACTTGAACTGGGGACCTGCCGATTATGAGTCGGATGCTCTAACCAACTGAGCTACAGGCCCTAAAAGCGTTGCAGATTATATCGATATGCTCGCCACTTGCCAAGAAGTGCATGCAATTTATATGTAATAAATCTTCGAAAGTGGTTGATTACCCGGCTATTTTTTAACCAACCAATTACTCAGCCCTCTAGTTCTCTGCGTTTTACTCGTTTTTTATTTATCGTTAGCGACTCATTTAAACTCGCTCAAAAGCATGCCGAATGTCGGTATAGGTAACTTTCGTCTTAATGGCTTCTAACGCGATCAGGTGTAAAAGCTGTTCACGAGTGGTACAAGCATCTGGCAAGATGCTGACTTGATAAAGATCGGCGGCATCAGAAATCGCAGTATGAGTCACGCAGTTTTGCGTCATCATGCCGCAGATCACTAGACGATCTACCGCCAGCTCTTCTAGCACTTGCGTTAGGTTTGTCTCTTGAAAAGCATCGGCGTGTTTTTTGATGATCACTGGCGCATCAGGTGCGGCGTCTAGAATCGCTTGGTGAAGTTTCACCCCTTCGGTACCTTCAACAAAAAATGGCGATTCGCCAGCTGCTACATGTTGTACAAGTACAATGGCGGCATTTTGTTCTTTTGCTGCGTTAATGGCATTAAGAATTTCTTTTAACGTATTGTCAGTATTCCACAGTGGAAAATTACCTTTTTCGAAATAATCGTTTTGTGGATCGATGACTAATAATGCAGTGCGGCTCATAAATTGGCTCCTATTAAACAAAGTATTGGCAAGCACAGTCGTCGTGCAAAAACCTCTATCTAGAATCGCAAAACTATGGATTCCATTACAGTGTCAAATTTGACATATTAGAGGCCTAAAATGACAAACAGGTGATTCCTTGAAACATTATCAAATCGCTGTACTTGCTTATCCTCATTCTCTTTTATCGGCTGTTTATGGTTTTACTGAGACGTTCAAGCTTGCCAATGAAGCCTGTGAAGAAGCAGGTTTAGAAGTTCGTATTACCACCCATATTTTGCATGAAGCCGACCTTCTCAAAAACCAAGAGACTCAACAACCTTATCACGCGGTGCTATTGCCTCCCAGTTTAGAAAAAGCCAGTTACAGCGAGAGAAATACCTGCATCAATAATTTTTTAATCACACAACATCAACGAGGCGCTATGCTTTGTAGTGCCTGCGCAGGCGCGTTTTTCTTAGCTTACACCGGACTCACAGATAAACGCGTAATGACGACACATTGGGCGTTGGAAGGTTTGTTTAAAGAACGTTTTCCTCAGCAAGCCATGGATACTTCGAAGATATTGATTAATCAAGGCGATATAGTCAGTGCTGGCGGTATGATGTCTTGGATGGATTTGGCCATGGAACTAGTACAAGTACTGACGAATGATAATATCGTTCGTCAGTTAGGCAAAACATTAGTGATTGATACAGGTAAAAGAGAGCAACGCTACTACCAACAGTTTCAACCTAATTTCGACCATGGTGATGCGGCGATTTTGACGGTTCAGCATTATTTACAAGGACATTATGCGGAACTGCAACGCACTGAAAGCATGGCCGCTCTCGCTAAATTAACACCGAGAACCTTTTTAAGACGCTTCGCTAAATGCACTGGATTCAACCCAAATGAATATTTGCAGCGTATCCGTATTCAAACGACTTGCGATGCCTTAGAACAAACAACGCTGCCGTTCGAGAGCATCGCCCTACAAGTAGGATATGAAGATGCGGGCAGTTGCCGTAAAGCCTTTCAGAAGATTATGGGATTAACTCCCAGTGCTTTTCGCCAACGTTTTGTATCTTCTATAACAAGCTAATCAAGCAATTATGTAGCACAAAATAAAAAAGCAAAACCTCTGGTGTGGTTTTGCTTTTTCTATCTATTATTAGCCATGCTCAATCTACAGCTCTCGATCAAAAACGCTCAATCTACAATAAAGAGCGTTGCTCCTTCAGAGGTCGAAGAGCGATGTGGCTCGGCATCATCAGCCACTTGGTAGCTCATACCTGCGGATAAAACAAAGGTACGACCGTCTTTTAGTACGGTTTTCAGCTCGCCACTCATGCAAAAAAGAATATGCCCTTTTGTGCACCAATGATCCGCCAAATACCCAGCAGAATACGTAACTATTCGCACACGAATATCACCAAATTGTTTAGTCTGCCAATACGCGAATCCACTTTCACCTTTGTGGGTCGTTTTTTCGACGCCTTGCCAATCTGTAATGCCAAAGGGTAAATCTGTAATCTTCATAAAAACGCCTTAAAATCCTTCTATTAACAAGACAATGCCGCACCATTTGAGCGGCATAACATAATAAGTAGTAAGCGTTAGCGAGGAACTTTGGTCAAGCACTATATTAATAGATTCGAACAATATTTAAGATGTTTAAGCTATCTCTATTTGGTAACAAAACGTCTCTGCTGCACCATGAGAAATCCGGTATTCCAAAGGCGTTTTGTCATAACCATAAGCCACTCGTTCAATGACGGCAACAGGACTGTTTTCAGCAGTTTTTAAAGCTTCTGCAATGCATTTATTAGCAGATTTAATGGTTAAGGTTTCTTTCGCCGAAGCGATAAGTTGCCCGCATTGTTGTTCATAAAATGGATAGAGCAAATTACCAAACTCTGATAATTCTAAATCAATAAGGCTGGTAAAAAGTAACGCTGGCAACCAAATTTCTTCCGTTAATACCACTCGATCTTCCAAAAAACGCAAACGCTCAAGACAAATAGCCTTGTCATTCACATCTATTTTTAATGCATCAGCTGCTGGCTGTGGTGGCTTTTTGAGTGTTCTGGATAGCAATTGGCTTGTGGGCATAACAAAACGCCCGTCGGAAGACATCTGACGGAAAAAGCGAAATAAAGAGGCATTAAAATCGGGGCGACGCACAAAAGTACCACGACCTTGACTACGGTAAAGCAAACCATCACTAACTAAGGTGTCGACCGCTTTGCGAATCGTTCCAATGGCAACATCATAGGTTTTTGTCAGCTCACTTTCAGTAGGAATTGGGGCATCCGGCAGCCAAGTTCCCGCGCTAATATTTTCTAGCAATTCATCACGTACCTGTTGATATAGGGGTAAACGTTGGTCTCGCCCCTGCTTAAATAACGCCATTTTGATCCCTCATTTGTAAAGAACATTATTCTAATCCCCATACAGTAAGCCGTCTACGATTGTTGACTTAATATTCATATAAACATATATTCATATATATGAATTACATAAGTACACAATTCTCCTCATAATGAACAAACTTAACCGCATGAATGTAAAGGTCTCTTTATGATTTCTGACACTAATTTGCCAGTAAAAGGTATAGACACCCACGCGCATATTTTTCGCACCGATCTGCCTATGACAGCAGAACGAAGGTACGCTCCAGACTATAATGCGCTGCCTGAAGACTTTTTAATGCAGTTAGCAAATTACAACATATCGCATGGTGTTTTAGTTCAGCCTAGTTTTTTAGGTACTGATAACAGTTTTATGCTGCAAGCCTTGCATCAATATCCTCAGAAGCTTAAAGGCATTGCGGTCGTAGACCCTAGCATTAGCGATAACGAATTAGATGAGTTGGATGCGGCTGGTGTAGTGGGTATTCGTCTAAACTTGATAAATAAGCCACTGGAAAATTACACGACTCCTCTATGGCAAACATTTTTAACTAAATTAGCAAAACGTAAATGGGTTGTTGAGATTCAGCGAGAACTAGACGATTTAGCAAGCTTTTTACCGGCTATTTTAGAATCTGGTGTTGAGGTCATTATCGATCATTTTGGCCGTACATTGCAGGGTATCCAACCAGCCAATCGAGCACACCAAGACTTCTTAGATTTACTAAGCAGCGGCGCCCCCATCTGGACAAAAATTTCAGCCGCTTATCGCTGCAATGCCAATATTGAGCAAGCACAAGCAATGTTAGCAATATTGCGCACGGCTTATGGGCACTCAGAACTTTTATTATGGGGAAGTGATTGGCCAAACACACAATTTGAAACACAAACAGATTACACAGAACAATACGGTTTTATGGAAGCCTTACTACCCAGCACGGATGAGCGGAATAAAGTACTAATTACCAATCCAAGCAAGCTGTTTAAGTTTTAACCGGCAACCAAATAAGAAATGTAAAGAGAACCATAAAATGAGTCTACTTGTTGTTGGAGCAATCCTACTATCCATCATCCTTGGTTATAAAACCCGTATTAATATCGGGCTTTTCGCCATCGCTTTCTCCTATTTAATTGGTAGTTTTGCGCTTGGATTAAGCCCTAACGACATCATCAAAATGTGGCCATTGAAGATTTTCTTTATCATATTCTCTGTATCGTTATTTTATAGCTTTGCCATTATCAATGGGACGTTAGAGAAACTGGCCGAACATCTTATGTATCGTTGCCGACACTTTCCTCATCTATTGCCATACGCTATTTACATTACGACGACTATCATTTCAGCATTAGGCGCAGGTTATTACACCGTTCTGGCCTTTATGGCGCCTATTACTTTATTACTTTGCCAACGAACTGGCATGAGTATGGTGATTGGTTCTATGTCAGTAGGTTATGGCGCACTGACTGGCGCAAATTTTATGTCTAGTCAAAGCGGTATTATTTTCCGCGGCATAATGGCAAACGCTGGCGTGACGGAAAACCAAGCATTCATCAACTCTATTGGCATTTTCCTAAGTACCGCAGTTATTCCTTTAATCGTAATTACGGCATTGGTTTTCTTTACTAAGCATCGTAGCACCATTGCAAAAGGCGGCTACCAAGCAGACCTTCCTACAGCGTTTAACAAAGAACAACGTCAAACATTGACGTTAACGCTGATGATGATGGGCTTAGTCTTGCTTGCACCAATTTCACATCTTTTATTTCCAGACAATCAGACGATTACCTTCATTAATTCCAAAATGGATATTGGTTTGATTGCTAGCGTGTTCTCCGTGATCGCACTATTGCTTAAATTAGGTGACGAACGCAAAGCCATCGCGTCTGTGCCATGGTCAACGCTTATTATGATCTGCGGTGTGGGTATGTTGATTTCTGTGGCAATCAAAGCCGGCACGATCAACGACCTAGCGTCTTGGATCGGTACTTCAATACCAGCCGTTTTAGTACCAGTTGCATTCGGTATTGTGGCGGCCTTTATGTCCCTTTTTGCCAGTACATTAGGCGTGGTTACACCAGCGCTTTTCCCAATCGTACCGTCAATTGCTCAAAGCTTGTCACTGGATCCGATGATGCTATTCATCTGTATCGTAGTCGGTGCGCAAGCCACGGCAATATCACCTTTCTCCTCTGGGGGAAGTTTGATTCTAGGTGCCTGCCCAACAGAAGAAAGCCGAACAAAACTGTTCCCTCAACTTCTGTTTCGCGCAGCACCACTGGGCTTTGCCGCAGCCCTAATCTTTAATTTGCTGATCACCTTTGTGCTTTAGCACCCCCTAAACCTCTTTGGGCGTATGCATCGCTTGGTGCTGCGCCCTTTTTTTATATGGAGATACATTTATGACCCTTTCACTGCGCACTCGCCTTCTGAGTGTCAGCATTATTGCCGTCGTTATAACGACAGCTTACTTAGTCTCAGAAACAACGCATTCCCTGACTCAGCAAATGCGCGATTCACTATTAAAAGATGTCCGCCATTTTTCAAAAGCCTATGGCGATAACACGAGCGAGTGGCTAAACAGCCGCAAGGTCATTGCAGAATCGCTTGCTAATACATTAGAGCGAGCACCTGAACAATCGCCCTATATAGCTATCAAACAAGCCTACGATAGTGGCAAGTTTGCCTTAACCTATTACGGCAATAACGACGGTAAGATGTATCGTCAAGATCCGGCATTAGACGCAAAACGCGCTGACTATGACCCACGCCAAAAAAGCTGGTACACCGAAGCCATGAGCATTAGTAAAGCCAGCATACTCGGCCCAAATCTAAGCTCTACCACAAAAGAGTTGGTTATTATTTTAACCAATCCAGTAACCAAAAATGGCCAGACATTCGGTATGGTTGGTGCAAACCTAAGTTTGAATCAATTATCTAAACAGGTTGCCGAACTTGATATTCCAGGTTCTGGCTCTGCCATGATGGTGTCATCTAACAACGATATTATTGCTCATGCAGACAAAAATATGGTGATGAAAAAAGCCGAATCTATTTCGCCTATTTTCGCGCCTAAATTCCTATCAAACTTAGCAAGAGAAGATAAGCTAGTAGAAGAAACCTTAGATGGGAATGAGGTCTTTGCCTACGCTCAGAATATCCCTAACACGGATTGGACCTTAGTTTTCACCATGGATAAAAGTGAGCTAATGGCGCCAGTTTACACAGTATTAGTTCGCCAAACTATCACCGCCTTGGCTCTATTAGCAGCCTTCAGTTGCTTCTTATATTGGTTGTTTAAAGTACTCTTTAGTGACTTAAATCGTGTTTCAAAAGCCTTGCAGAATATATCCAAGGGCAAAGGCGATTTACGCGCTCGTATAGAAGTAAAGCGAGATGACGAGATTGGCATACTGGCACAAGGTTTTAACGACTTTGTTAGCCACATGCACGGCGTTGTAGAACGTCTAAAAGTACTGTCTAAAGATGTAGCGGACGAAGCACATAACGTCTCGAATTCCTCTACTCAAAGCGCTTCTCGTGTTGCCACTCAGCAACAAGAAATCGACATGGTTGCTTCTGCCGTCACCGAAATGGCTGCCGCAACCAATGAGATCGCAGGCAATGCAGAACAAACTGCAAAAGCCGCTAGCCATTCTGTTGAACTTGGTCAAAAAGGCAGCGCTCAAGTACAAAAGAGCCGTAACTCAACTTACCAGCTTGCCAACGAAGTGAGCCTTGCCACTAAGCAAATCTCAGCTTTGGATCACCATGCCCAACAAATCAGCGGTATTTTATCAACCATTACTGGCATCGCAGAACAAACCAACTTGCTGGCACTAAACGCTGCTATCGAAGCGGCTCGTGCAGGTGAACATGGTCGTGGTTTTGCCGTAGTTGCCGATGAAGTACGTACATTGTCCCAGCGTACTCACTCTTCTACAGAAGAAATTCAAAAGATGATTGAGTTACTACAAGAGCAGACATCAAAAGCAGTTACTTCGATGCAAAACAGCAGTGCTAAAGCGCAAACCAGTGTGGCCGATGCGGATGCAGCAACAGAAAGCCTAGAAGAAATCGCCAATGCTATCATTAGCATTTCAGACATGGCAACGCAGATCGCTACCGCCGCTGAAGAGCAAACAGCAGTAACTCATGAAATAAGCCAAAACAGCGAAATCATTCGCCAAGTGGCGGCAGATTTAGCCGATGAAAGCAAAACAGGTGTAGAGCAGTCGAAACGACTTAGCCTACTTGCTAAACAAGTCGACACAGAAGTCGGCCAGTTCCAAATATAAGTTCTAATCACTCAAAAAAACTGGACGGAACTATTTTCAGAAAGAGATAATTCCAGAACAGGACATCAAAATAACAAAAGCCTCGCTGGCAATACTAGCGGGGCTTTTTCATTAAAACGAAAGCTCACGACTGTAGATATATCATCAAGATCTTTTTAAAAATTTAAGCAAAAAAAAGTGATGGCTCAAAAAATGAGACATCACCAAAAAAAAGGGAAGTACAGAATGAATCTTTAGCGATTTAAAGAAACATCACCCTAAAAGAAGGGCTACTGACGCTACTTAAAAAATAGAAAAAACTACAAAGTAAGATAGAGAACAGGTTCATTGTCGAATCTGATAAAGCTTTACCAAACTCGCGGAAATTCAAAAGGTTTGAAGGGAGTCCATTCGATAGATTAGACGATATATTTAAGATCTAAAGGCCTTCAACAGAACGTCATAATAAAAAGAAAAATGACTCAAAACAATGCACACAAGGCATCATGAACATTCTTATCTCGTTCCAGCATTTGTGTGCAAATTGATGAAAATTCGCAAGAACCTGTCATTAAAACATAACAAAAGATCACATAAAGCATATCCATTATTCTTTATGCGATTCAAGAACCTATCAAGATTCAAGAACCTACCGATTATGCTTACTTCAAAGATTGGATATCCGTTAACACCCATGCACTGTTATGCTGGGTAAAACCAATTTTAGGGTAATAATCTACCGCCTGAGGAGCAGACAAAAGAATCAAAGAACACTTAGGCTGCAACGCTTCCTTGGTCATTCGCACCAAGGTTTTACCAATACCTGATGACTGCACAGATTCATCTACCGCCAAGTCAGATAAATAACAGCAAAAGGCAAAATCCGTCACCGAACGAGACACGCCCACCAGAGCCTCACCCTGCCATGCTGTAATCAACAAATTGGAGTTTTCCAGCATAGCGTTTACGGTCTCTAAATTATCAATAGGACGACGTGCACCTAATGTAGTTTTCGACAGCAGCTCAATAAACTGAGCCGCCGTAATCGCCTGATTTACCTTGTATGTAATAGCCAGTTCTGTGGATTGCTCAACGGACATTATTCGGACTCCTTTAAAGTTAGCTAGCGCTACGCCAAAGATATTATTTAGCATTTTTTCGTATAAACAATCCATTTTAAATTGGTTTTGTTTGTATAACTGTTTACTTAACCTTTCCTTGTCTTTAACACCTCAGGCTAGATCTCATTTCATCAAGGAAAACAGAAAATGACTTTTAAAAAACGACTCAGTATATTGCCCTTAATTATTAGCGCTACGGTGGCTAGCCAACAGCTTATTGCAAAAGACATCACCTTGCTCAACGTATCTTATGACCCAACTCGCGAACTTTATCAGGCATTTAATCCGCTGTTTATCAACTATTGGAAGCAGCGTACTGGTGATGACGTAACGATCAAACAATCCCATGGTGGCGCAGGCAAACAAGCACGTGCTGTGATTGATGGTTTGCAAGCCGATGTAGTGACGTTAGCATTGGCCTACGACATCGACGCGATTGCCGAAAAAACTGGCAACATAGATCCAAATTGGGAGGAAAAACTCCCCAACAACAGCGCGCCTTATACATCAACCATCGTTTTCTTAGTTCGAAAAGGCAATCCTAAAAACATCCAAGACTGGGACGATCTAGTCAAACCCGGCACCCAAGTCATCACGCCTAATCCAAAATCCTCTGGCGGTGCTCGTTGGAATTATTTGGCGGCTTGGGGTTACGCAGAAGAAAAGTACGGCAGTGAGGAAAAAGCCAAAGACTATATTAAACAGCTATTTAAAAATGTCCCTGTGCTAGACAGTGGTGCCCGTGGCGCAACCAATACCTTTGTTCAACGTGGCATAGGCGATGTATTACTTGCATGGGAAAATGAAGCTTTTCTAGCCATTAATGAACTAGGCCCAGAAAAGTTTGAAATTGTTGTGCCATCGGTATCTATCTTGGCAGAACCTCCTGTCACAGTGGCGGATAAAATCGCTGAAAAACACGGCACAAAAGAAGTGGCAGAAGCCTATTTAGCCTATTTGTATTCACCTGAGGCACAGCGTTTGGCGGCAAAACATTACTACCGTCCAGTTTTGCCAGCATTGGCAGATCCTAAGGACATCGCGCGTTTTCCAAACGTTAGAACGTTTACTATCAAAGAAAAATTCGGCAACTGGCAGCAAGCACAGAAAACTCATTTTAGTGATGGTGGGGAGTTTGACCAGATATATACCGTTAAATAAAAGCCAATCGCCTTCTAACCTCTTAATCTCGTAACCATAAATGCAAAACGGACGCTCCATCAGCGTCCGTTTTGCATTTAACGTTTTACTTTTACGAGACCGTTGTACAAGAAAAGCTAAATCACTTTTCTTCATAAGCTTCCCATTTATTCTTAGTTCTGCTGCATAAACCATCTCCATAAACTACAGACTTTAGACATTCTGGAGTCAGTAATGAACACGCTTCGTCAATTTTCGGTGTTACCCGGATTTGGTTTATCTCTGGGTTACACCTTGGTGTATTTATCCCTCATTGTACTGGTTCCCATCAGCGCGATTTTTATCTTCACTAGTCAGTTAAGCCTGTCTGAATATTGGCAAGTCGTCACCTCGCCTCGTGTTATAGCGTCTTATCAATTGTCATTTGGCACATCATTTTTAGCGGCTGCCATTAATGCCGTCTTCGGCGTGTTGCTGGCTTGGTGTTTAGTACGTTATTCCTTTCCCGGTAAACGCATCGTCGACGCCTTAATAGACTTGCCTTTTGCTTTGCCTACTGCGGTTGCTGGTATCGCCTTAACCGCTTTATACGCAAAAAACGGTTGGCTTGGACAAATCATTGAAGGTTATTTTGGCATTAAGGTGGCTTTTACGCCGATTGGTATTTTGATTGCGTTGGTGTTTATCGGCCTGCCTTTTGTGGTGAGAACGGTACAACCTGTATTGGAAGAAATTGATACAGAATTGGAAGAAGCCGCGTCAAGTCTAGGTGCGAGTCGTTGGAAAGCTTGTCGCTATGTGGTTTTACCAGTCTTGTTACCCGCCATCATGACGGGCTTTGCCCTAGCTTTTGCCCGTGCGGTGGGCGAATACGGCTCGGTTATTTTCATTGCCGGTAACATTCCTATGGTGTCCGAAATCACGCCCTTAATGATCATCAGCAAGCTAGAACAATACGACTACACAGGCGCGACAGCTATCGCTTCCGTCATGTTAATTGTGTCATTCATCTTATTACTACTGATTAATTTATTGCAGTCATGGACAGCCAAACAAACAGGAAGGAACGCTTAAATGAGCACACTTGCTATACAAACGCACGCTTCACAAACAACACGTTTTGAAAAGAACGCCGCAACACGAGAACCCAACTGGGTAAAATATTTACTGCTAGGAATCTCATTAAGTTTCTTTGCGCTGTTTTTGTTGTTGCCGTTAATCGCTGTCTTCACCGAAGCCTTACGCAAAGGATTAGAAACTTATTGGCTAGCATTTACGGATGCTGATGCCCTGTCCGCCATTACTCTTACACTAACCGCCGCGCTGATATCTGTGCCGCTTAATCTGGTTTTTGGCGTGGCAGCCGCGTGGGCCATCACAAAATTTGAGTTTAGAGGTAAACAGATTTTAATCACCTTTATTGATCTGCCTTTTTCCATCTCGCCGGTCATTGTTGGCTTAAGTTTGGTACTTGTATTTGGTGTTCATGGTTGGTTTGGTGAGTGGTTAATCGCCAACGACGTCAAGGTTATTTTCGCCTTACCGGGCATTGTACTGGCCACCATCTTTGTGACCTTTCCATTTGTCGCGCGCGAACTGATTCCACTCATGCAAGCACAAGGCAAAGAGGAAGAAGAAGCTGCCATTGTGCTGGGTGCGAAAGGCTGGCAAACCTTTTGGTACGTGACCTTACCGAATATCAAATGGGGCCTGTTGTATGGCGTAATTCTCTGTAACGCCAGAGCCATGGGCGAGTTCGGTGCTGTATCCGTTGTGTCTGGTCATATTCGTGGCGAAACCAACACCCTGCCCTTGCATGTGGAAATTCTTTACAACGAATACAACTTCTCGGCGGCTTTCGCAGTGGCGTCTTTATTGGCTTTATTAGCCCTGCTGACCTTAGTCATCAAAAGCTATGTCGAGCATAAAATCAGCAAAAGAACGAATGGATAATAGGTGATACATGAGCATTAACGTAAAAAATATACACAAGCAATTTGGCGAATTCACCGCCCTTGACGACATATCACTAGACTTTCCATCAGGCGAATTAGTGGCGCTACTTGGCCCATCTGGCTGCGGCAAAACAACCTTGTTGCGCATTATCGCTGGACTAGAACAAGCCGATCTCGGCGACATTATTTTGGATGGCGAAAACGCCTCAAACACGCATGTTAGAGATCGTCAGGTCGGCTTTGTTTTCCAGCATTACGCCCTATTCAAACACATGACGATTTTCGACAATGTCGCCTTTGGTTTAAGAATGAAACCCAAAACACAACGTCCATCTGAGTCAAAAATACGCGAAAAAGTACTCAGTTTATTGCAGCTTGTGCAATTGGATTGGTTGGCAGATCGCTTTCCTGCACAACTCTCTGGCGGCCAGCGTCAGCGTATCGCCTTGGCGAGAGCCCTAGCAGTCGAACCACGCGTTTTGTTACTGGATGAACCCTTTGGCGCCTTAGATGCAAAAGTACGAAAAGAACTACGTCGTTGGTTGCGAAAACTCCATGACGAGCTGCATATCACCTCTATTTTTGTCACGCACGATCAAGAAGAAGCACTAGAAGTCGCCGACCGAGTGGTTTTAATGGATCACGGCAAAGTAGAACAAGTCGGCACACCAGAAGCGGTTTACAATCACCCACAGACGCCCTTTGTATTCAGCTTTTTAGGTTCGGTGAACGTGTTTCATGGCCGTGCGGAGCAAGAGCATTTACAGGTTGGTAATGAACAATTGCGTCACCATAATGATTCTTATGGCCATGCCCAAGACGTGTTTGCCTTTGCCAGACCCCATGAATTAAAAATCGTCGATAATAATCATCACGAAGGCGTATCCGCACGAATAAGCCGTATATTATCCTTTGGTATCGAAACCAAGGTGGAACTGGACGGTCTTAACGGCACACATTACGAAGTACACTTGTCCCAACAACAGCGACAAGCTCAGCTATTGCACATTGGGCAAGAGGTCAAATTAGTCCCCTCGGCTTTAGCGCTCTTCCCTAAAGAAATAGAAACACTACGACTTAGCGAACAACAAGGATAACGACCAGTGAATTTTCAGCAATTACGTATTTTGCGAGAAACCGTCAGACAGGATTTCAATCTGACGGAGGCGGCTAACCACCTTTTCACGTCGCAATCAGGTGTTTCTAAACACATCAAAGATTTAGAAGACGAGCTAGGTGTCGAACTGTTTGTTAGAAAAGGCAAACGGCTGCTCGGACTCACCGAGCCGGGCAAAGAATTAATCAAAATTGCCGAACGGATTCTGTTGGATGCCAACAACATCAAAAACTTAGCAGATCACTATCGAGACAATGACAGTGGCGAACTCACCATCGCCACTACTCACACTCAGGCGCGATATATCCTGCCGGCGGTGATTACCTTATTTAAGCAAAAGTACCCAAAAGTCCATTTGAAGTTACATCAAGGTAGTCCAAGCGAAATTGCTAAACTGTTACTCGCCGGCGAAGCAGACATTGGTATTGCCACAGAGACACTAGGCGACATCGCCGAATTGGCAAGTTTTCCTTATTACAAATGGACGCACACCGTCGTCGTGCCCAAAGATCACCCATTGAATCAGCATCCTCAACCTCTGACATTAAAAGCCATCAACGCTTATCCGATAGTCACCTATCACGATGGGTTTACTGGCCGAGCCAATATCGAAAAAGCCTTTCGGCATACGGGAGAAAAACCGAATATCGACATGTCAGCCTTAGATGCGGACGTCATCAAATCGTATGTGGAATTGGGCATGGGTGTGGGGATTATTGCTTCCGTCGCCTACGATGAAAAACGTGATACAGATCTGGTTATCTTACCATCACAACATTTATTCGAACCGAGCTGGAGTAAAATTGGCTTACGCCGAGGGCATTATTTACGCCAATACGCCTATGACTTCATTCATTTATGCGCAGACAGCTTAACCGCCGACGTCATAAATGCAGAGATAAAGCCCGAATAGCTAACGCCCTTTTAAATTAGCGCTCTGCCGACAAAACCCGCAGCGCTACACCAGCGGCTGAAGTACGATTTTCGACACCGAGCTTTGGAAAGATTTGTTCTAGATGCTTGTTGACTGTGCGCGGGCTCATTTCGAGAATTTCGGCGATTTCTCGGTTGGTTTTACCGTTGGCAATCCAATGCAATACTTCTGATTCGCGATCCGTTAGATCCAGCTCTTTCTTCAATAAAGCAGGGCCTGCCGGTTTGTCGCCGTCTTCCAGTCGTAATAGCACTTCTTTTTGCTCGGTGACGCCCATCATTTTCAATGCCAAAGGATATTCCAAACCGCTGAGTTTCAAGACGTTGCCGACCACAGGTTGATGAGCTAACCAAAGACGTATTTGCAAGGCTAATTCTGTACTTTGCCATTCACTGCTGGCGCGCGCTTTGGCAAGTAAGGCATAGGTTTGCGGCGTTGCCCAAGCAATTCCCCCTGCATAGGTTGTCGTCATTAAATACTGTCCCATACTATCAAGTGCTGATTGTGCATTGTTGCTCAAACGAGCATTAGACAAGTGTACACGCATGCGAGCAATCAACTCATTGGGTTGAATTGGCTTAGTGAGATAGTCTACGCCGCCCGCTTCTAGACCACGTACAATGTCATCGGTATCGCTCAAACCTGTCATGAAAATAACCGGGATCGACGCCAATCTTTGGTCGGCTTTTAGTGCTCGGCAAGTTTCAAAACCATCCATATTCGGCATGATGGCATCGAGCAAAATGATGTCAGGACGAATCCGTCGAGCAATGGTTAAGGCTTGCTTGCCTTCAAGGGCAACAAGCACATCCATATTGGCCGTTTCCAAGGTGTCATGAATTAGGCTCAACGCATCTGGCGAGTCGTCGACCACTAATACGATGTCACTTTTATTGCTTGGGGTTATCATCACTGGTTCCACTTTATAGAGCTCATTATGAAGAATGTTGCTGTATATACTGAGCAATCGCATCGAACTGAAAGCTTTGATACAAGCTCTCTAATTGCTGCAAATGGCTCGGGGCAATCACGTCTGTTTTAGCCAACTGGTCCAACACGCCACGCACGCCTTTTTTGTAACCCATTTCCGCGAACGCCATCAACTCGCGCACACTTTCATGGTCTGGAATGGCGACTGGTTGTTGCCCATCTAACACTTTCTGCTCGTGTTCTTCGCTGCTGCCAGAGAGTTTCTCAATAACAATCGGTGCCATGGTATCTAATTCAGTTTCTTGATACACCCAATCAAGCACTAGCCAATGTTTAATCGCATCCAGCAAAGCACTGTTGTTCACCGGTTTGACTAAATACTGATTAAACGCCGCTTGCTCGTCAGGCTTACGCTGATTCTCTTTAGCATCGGCAGACAACATAATTATCGGAGTGCTGTAAGCGCGATCTCGCAATAGCTTGGCTAAGCTCAAACCATCCATGCCGGGCATCGACACATCCAATACGAATAGATCAGGCGAGCAGGACTCTAGCTCATCCAAGCAGCTTTCAGCATCGGCAGCTTCCAACACATTAAAACCAAGCGGCACGAGAATATCAGACAACAAACCACGCACCACAGGATCATCGTCCACTACCATCAGAGTACGCTGATAACCTCGATAACTCACGATGCGTTTGTATTCATAAGCAGAGCTATCCCCTTGGCTGACCCAAGGCAACATCAGGCTAACGCGAAACTCACTGCCCTCGCCGACCACAGAATGAGCTTGTATATCACCGCCCATGATTTCCGTCAGCAACTTCACTATGGTCAAGCCCAAGCCTGTGCCGGGTAAATTGCCAGTACTGACGTCGCGGACTCGCTCAAACGGATCAAAAATGCGCTTTAAATGTCCTTCTTTAATACCAACGCCCGTGTCTCGAATAACAAACTCCGCCACTTGATTGCGATAGTTCACTTCGAACAAAACCGAGCCTTTTGGCGTGTATTTCACCGCATTTGACAACAAATTGATCAAAATTTGCCGCAAACGCTTTTCATCCGTCACCACATGCTGAGGCAAAGGCGCGAGAATTTTCGATTGTAATTGAATGCCTTTGTCACGAGCCTGCATGGCAAACATACTATTTAGCTGATCGATCAATTTCGGAAAATCCACCGTATTGCGGTACAGATCAAATCGTCCTGCTTCAATCTTCGAAATATCCAACAAACCTTCGATCAAATCTGCCAAATACAAACCGCTGCGATGAATAATATCCAAGCCATTCTGATGCCCAGATGGCGTATTGGCTTTTTCTGACAAAAGTTGCGCGTAGCCAATAATAGATTGCAGCGGCGTGCGTAATTCATGGCTAATACCTGTTAGATAACGACTTTTCGCTTCATTTGCCCGCTCGGCTTGTTCTTTTGCATTTTGTAATGCACGGTCAGTTTCTTGGTGAGCGTCAATCTCACGAATCAATTTTCGTGTTTGGCGATTCGACTCTTTCTGCGCCACCACTCGGCTTTCATGCGCCAACACAAACAACCACGACAAAACGCCAGATACTATTAATAAGGTAAAAAACAGCGCCAACATGGTGTCTTTCAGCAAGACAGCTTCATTCAGCGAACTAGGTGCCATCTGCCGATAAATCAACATCATCAGTGCCGCGTTAATGATATTGATCACCAGCAACAAAGACGCAAAACGACCAAAACGAGAACTCAGTGCTTTTACCAATCCCTTGGGCAAAAACAGCTTTAAGAAATAATCACTCTGCTGACCAATACTCGCCTGCGGCTTGCAACTGTCTAAACAGCGCACATCCAAGGAACAACACAAAGAACAAATTGGCTGCATGTAGGCAGAACAAAAACTCATGTCTTCCGTTTCGAAAGCATTCTCACAAATCCCGCAGGTCAAGGTGACATACTTAGGGTTGCGCTGTCTTGCTAGCTCGATCATCGGAATCAGCTCTGGGCTTTGGCGCGCAAGGTAATATTTGCCCTTGGTGAGCCAAGCAATCAGCGGCACAAACACAAAACAAGAACCCAGCGAAATAAAGTGACACAAACTTTTCGCCACTTCACCAAAGACACCTAAATAACTCACTAAACCTAACGTGGTCGCGATCAACATCGAGCCTGTTCCTACAGGATTAATGTCGTATAAATGCGCGCGTTTGAACTCGACGTAATTGGGACTTAACCCCAAGGGTTTGTTAATCAACAAATCCGCCGACAAACTACCCAACCAGCTCACCGCGGCGATGGCAAACACGCCCAAAATCGCGCCCAAGGCTTGATAAATGCCCAACTCCATCAGTAATAACGCAATGGTAACGTTGAATACCAACCAGACGACACGCCCCGGATGAGAGTGGGTTAAACGCGAGAAGAAATTGGACCAAGCAATAGAACCAGCATAAGCGTTGGTTAAATTGATTTTCATCTGACAGATAAACACAAACACCGCCGCCAGAATCAATGCGGTAGTGGGCGAGGTAGTTAAAAAGAAAAAGATGCGCTGATACAAATAGGTTGGGTCAGTGGCTTGTATCGCGGAAGCACCATCTGAAATAGCTAAGTAGGCCAAAAACGAGCCCAATAGCATTTTGATCGCGCCAATAAACACCCAACCAGGGCCAGCTAAAATAAGCCAAAACCACCAGCGTCGGCGGTTTTGTTTGTTCTTGATCGGAAAAAAGCGCAAATAGTCGACCTGCTCGCCAATCTGCGCCATCAAGGCAAATAACACAGACGCCGCGGAACCAAACAATATCCAATCAAAATGCGTGCTTTGCGGTAAATCCACTGGCGCGTATTGCGTCCAACCTTCGAAGTTTTGGTATTCCTGCGAGACCACCACGCCGATAGCCGCCACTTGCAACACCAACCAAATCCATTGGGTGCCATTTTGAAAACGACTAATAGCGCGAATACCGTGTGTCACAATGGGAATAACAAAAATCGCCGAGAGCGCATAACCTAAGGCCAACGGAATCCCCAAGAGAACTTCCATCGCCGAGGCCAAAATAGCCGCTTCAATGGCAAAGAAGATAAAGGTGAACGATGCGTAAATCAGTGAGGTGATGGTTGAGCCAAGGTAGCCAAAACCAGCACCTCGGGTCAGTAAATCTATGTCCAAACCATGCTTAGCGGAATAATATGCAATGGGGAAACCGGTTATAAAAAACACCGCTAACACAGTGAGAATCGCCGCCACCGCGTTGGTAAATCCGTACGCCAGAGTAATAACAGCGGCCAATCCCTCTAGAGCCAAAAACGCCGTTGCACCGAGCGCTGTATGACCGACGCGCTCGATGCTCATGACATGACCTTGCTTGGAGCTGCTGTCATGCCTAGAAGTGTAACGCAAGGCGTAATCTTCCATGGTTTGGTCGGCGACCCACTTATTATAGTGGCGTCGCACTTTAAAGATCTTTTGTGCAGCCGTCATAAAGTCTCGCGGTCAGGCTATAAAATACCATACAGCCAATTAGACAAAAGCAAGTAACAAACCTGCTGTCGCAATAACAAAGCCACTAATTCGTGTCGCGAACGATGACGTACCAATTTTCGTCATCAACTGACCTAACCCAAGTCCAACTAAATGCAAGCTAGCCGTTGCCAAAGCAAAGCCCAGCGCATATTGCAGACCATTGGCATTCAAAGGCATTTCCATACCGTGAGCGGCACCGTGGAATAACGCAAAACCACCCGCAATCATCACGCAAACCGCCGTTGGTAAACGCTTAGCAAACAACACCAAAGCGCCCAAGACGATGACAGACAATAAAATACCTTGCTCAACAAATGGCACATTCAAACCCGCCACAGCTAAGCCGCCACCTAGCAACATAGTCACAACAAACGCAGCTGGAATCGCCCACAAAGCGCGACCTCCAATGCTCGCTGCCCAAAGACCAATCGCCACCATAGCCAAAAGATGATCCAAACCGCCCATTGGGTGAGCAAAACCCGTCATAAAGCTAGAAGCTTGTTCATGCCCTGGATGAGCAAGAACAGAACCTGACGCTAATACCGAAGCTGCTACCAACAAACCTTTTGTTTTCAATGCTCTTTCTTTCAACGCATTCATAATTTTTCTCCTAATATTTTGTAAATCTGAACTTAATACTTCCCAAAGACGTTACGAGCGCAGTAGTCGTTTAAACGACGGCTTTTGCCGCTGGTATTTCTTTTGCTTCAAGCATCCCTTCAGACACAATGATTTGAATAATCTCATCCAAGCCTTGGGCTTTTTTTAGATTCGAAAAAATAAAAGGACGATCACCTCGTTGAATCTTGGCGTCGTGTGCCATCACATCCAAAGACGCCCCAACCAAAGGCGCTAAGTCAGTTTTATTAATAATCAACAAATCGGACTTAGTAATACCCGGGCCGCCTTTACGAGGAATCTTGTCACCAGCGGAGACATCAATGACATAAATCGTAAAATCGGATAGCTCTGGGCTAAAGGTCGCACTCAAATTGTCGCCACCACTTTCCACAAACACCACATCCAACTCGCCATGGCGCTCTAGTAATTGATCAATCGCCGCCAAGTTCATCGACGCGTCTTCACGAATCGCCGTATGCGGACAACCGCCTGTTTCGACACCGATAATACGATCTGCATCCAAGGCTTCATGCTGAGTTAAGAACTTCGCGTCTTCTTGGGTGTAAATATCATTGGTCACCACGGCAATGTTGTAATGGTCACGCATCGCACTGCATAAAGAACGCAACAAAGCCGTTTTGCCTGATCCTACTGGACCACCTACACCAATTCGTAATGTTTGTTTTTTCATGCTAATTCCTCTTAAAACTATGTTCCTTCAATAAATAGGAGCGCCGCTTCGCCTAAGACCGAAACAGCCGTGAATATTGTGTTTCGTGCTGTGCACTGGCAATGGCGATGGCAGGTAACCCTGCGCCGATGCGGTCTTCTTCAATGGTTAACGACATGGCAATGGCATGTCGAATATCTGTCTGTAACTCACCTAGCAATTCTTGCGCTTGTGTTTGCCCAAGGGGGACTAGCTTGGTTGCAGCAGCAATTTGGTTTTCCAACCAAGACCAAGCAAAGCCCAATGAAGCAAGATCAGGTTTTAGGTTCCAATGGCTCGCTGCAATGGCAAACAGGGTGACAAAGCTCATTTCGTCTAAACGCTTAAACGGCGTGTCTATTTGCAAACTGCCCATCAAGCGAAACAAGGCTTCGCCCATGGCGGTGTCGTTTAATCGCAACTCTTTGGTTTCTCGACACGCCAAGACCAAATCATTCAGTTCGAGTAATCGCTCTGTATCCTGTTGTTTTGCCGCCGCCATGCAAAGCTGCAATACGGGCAAATCAATCCGCGCCATAGACTGCTGCAGCTGCAAACCGATCCAATCGGACACTTCAGCTTTGTTTTTTACCCAACCTTGGTCGATGGCGTATTCCATGCCTTGGGAAAAGGCAAAACCGCCCACTGGCAAACCCACACTGCTTAGCTGCAAAAGCCGCAATAAGCTGATGTCAGTGGTGACAATGTTACTGGTGACTGTGTTAGTGGTGACTGTGCCCATGACTATAAGCTCCAGATTCTGGGACAAAAACGCCCTCTTCATGGGTAACGATCAAGCCAAGCATGTGCAGCATGTCTTCTAAAACGTGGTCAGGTTTGATGCGCAACCAGCGTTCACCAATTTGGATTTTGGTGTGGCGATTACCCAAGTGATAACAGGCTTTGGAAAAAGCCTCCCAGTCTTCACAGCTGGCATGGGCGACGTCTTCCACCGCGCCATTAACTTGAACTATCTTGCCGCATTCGGACTTTAAAAACTCACCCACTAACAAAGGTTTACCACGCTCAAGAAAAACTCGAACTTCTTCGTTGTTATCGCCTACCAGTTTTAAACGCCCACGATCACGCTGTTCGTGAGTTAAGGTCACCGTGGTGTGGACTGGATCGTGACAATGTGTGCCTAATCTTTCATAAATATCTAGCATCGTATATTCCTAAAAAAACGTTCCTAAAAGAGTCTCTAAAAAAGACTTCTCTAGAATAATGTATACAGCTGAGCCAAGGGCAAGACTTCCGCAGGCTCACAGGTTAATAATTCACCATCGGCGCGCACTTCATAGGTTTGCGGATCGACGGTAATGTTCGGCAGCCAATCGTTGTGAATCATGTCGAGCTTGGAAATATTGCGTGTGTTTTTGCACGCTACCAAAGTTCGATCCAAACCAAGACTTTCCTTCAAGCCATTATTCAGCGCCGCCTTAGAAACAAAGGTCACAGACGTCGCCGCTGCGGCTTTGCCGAATGAACCAAACATAGGACGATAATGCACTGGCTGTGGCGTCGGAATAGAGGCATTTGGGTCGCCCATTGGCGCACTGGCGATCATGCCGCCTTTAATAATCATCGAAGGTTTCACTGCAAAAAAGGCTGGCTTCCACAACACTAAATCCGCCATTTTACCCGGCTCAATCGATCCGACTTCATGGCTAATACCATGAGCAATCGCTGGGTTAATGGTGTATTTAGCAATGTAACGACGGGCTCGAAAATTATCCGCGCCAAGCTCTTGGTCTTCTGGTAATAAGCCAAACTGCTGCTTCATTTTATGAGCTGTTTGCCATGTACGAGTCACAACTTCGCCTACTCGTCCCATGGCTTGGGAATCAGACGAAATCATGCTGAACGCACCGCGATCATGAAGAATATCTTCCGCAGCAATGGTTTCTTTGCGAATACGCGAATCAGCAAAGGCCACGTCTTCTGGAATATTGCTGTCCAAATGGTGGCACACCATCAACATATCCAAATGCTCGTCTACTGTGTTGCGAGTATAAGGACGAGTGGGATTGGTCGAGGATGGCAAAACATTCGGATTAGAGCAAGCTTGAATAATGTCTGGGGCATGGCCGCCGCCCGCACCTTCGGTGTGATACGTATGAATAACGCGATCTTTAAAGGCGCCAATGGTGCTGTCAACAAAGCCTGATTCGTTCAAGGTATCGGTGTGAATCGCCACTTGCACATCGTACTTTTCCGCGACACTCAAACAGCAATCAATCGACGCTGGCGTGGTTCCCCAATCTTCGTGTAGTTTCAGACCACAAGCACCCGCTTCTAGCTGTTCTTCTAAGGCTTCTGGCAGACTGGCGTTGCCTTTGCCCAAAAATCCCAAATTCATCGGCATACTGTCGGTGGCTTGTAACATCTTGCCAAGATACCAAGGTCCCGGTGTACAAGTCGTCGCTTTGGTTCCCGTCGCTGGGCCAGTGCCACCGCCAATCATGGTGGTGACGCCAGAGGTTAAGGCTTCTTCAATTTGTTGCGGACAAATAAAGTGAATGTGCGCATCGATGCCACCCGCGGTCAAAATAGAACCTTCGCCAGCTATAACTTCGGTACCCGGCCCAACCACAATATCGACGTTATCTTGCACGTCTGGATTGCCGGCTTTACCGACTTTAAAAATGCGGCCTTCTTTGATGCCAACGTCGCCTTTCACGATGCCCCAATGATCCAGCACCAAGGCGTTGGTAATCACCAAATCCACGGCAATATCATTGGTCACTTGGCTTTGTCCCATACCGTCGCGGATCACCTTGCCGCCGCCGAATTTCACTTCGTCGCCATACACGGTGAAATCTTTTTCCACCTGAATCCAGATATCGGTATCGCCTAAACGCACGCGGTCACCAGTGGTTGGACCGAACATTTGCGCGTAACTTTGTCTATCCATCGTCGCCATTATTCTGCTCCTCCCAGTTTGCCCATGACTTCACCACGGAAGCCATAAATGGTTTTCGTGCCGGCGTATTCAACCAACTCCACTTCGCGACCTTGACCGGGTTCAAAACGCACCGCAGTGCCAGACGCAATATTCAAACGAAAGCCTTTCGTCACTGCGCGATCAAAAGACAAGGCAGGGTTCACTTCGTAGAAATGATAATGGGAGCCAATTTGCACAGGTCGATCACCAGTATTTTCGACACGAATTTTCACCGTCTTGCGACCCACATTGAGTTCAATAACGCCTGCGGCTACCTGTATTTCACCTGGAATCATGGAGGTTCTCCTTCCCTAATTTATAGGATTATGAACGGTGACAAGTTTCGTCCCATCTGGGAATGTGGCTTCAACTTGTACTTCATGGATCAATTCCACTACGCCGTCCATCACTTGTTCCGCACTCAATAAGGTTTTACCAAAGGCCATTAATTCCGCCACGGTTTTGCCATCGCGAGCGCCCTCGATAATTTCCATGGTGATGTACGCCATGGCTTCAGGGTAATTCAATTTCAGGCCGCGGTTTAAACGACGTTCGGCAAGCAAGGCGGCGGTAAATACAAGCAGCTTGTCTTTTTCTCTAGGAAGGAGTTCCATTTTAATGCTCCGTTATTTAACTTTATGATTGTTTTTATTGAACCAAAAAAGAGCACTCGCACCTTTTTAGGTCGACCAAATTCTCGGTTCATTAGATTCTTTGTTCATTAATGCGGGACGAATATCGCGCCAGCACTGGATAAATAGCTGTTTCACTTGTTCTGAATCATCGTGAAGGCTGCGAACTAATATGTACTCACCTACCATGCTTACGCCACTTAATGACCCATGTTGGGTACAGTGCTGGCGCAGGGAATCAATCAATTCATCGTGATTGACTGAATCAAACGGCCCCGCAATCATCAAACCATTAATAGGTTTGCCATCTAGTCCGGCTTTGGCGCTAAAAATAGCTCGGCTGTTATCATCTATCACCAATCGCTCACGAACTTTAAGACGACCGCTCTGACGAATCTCAAAGCCTTGCTCTGCGTGGCCTTCGCCAAAATCTTCTTTGTTAGCTGGCAAGCCAAAGCAAGTAATTTCCCAGCCGATAAACTTGGCGTTGTCAGCAAGATCGATGCAGTTTTCAAGGCGAGTATGAGCATTCGGATAAAGAATGGTTTCTTGTGGTAACCATTCCATTAAGCTGTTCTGAGCGACGTTCAACTGGGTAATTTGATGTTGTAGGGTTTTATCTTTACGAGCACGATAAACACGCCCAGCACCTGGAGTAGTGATTAAAACGTGAGTATTTTCGGCTAAGTTTGCCGTAATCGTGAGACGATCCCCCGAAACCAAACCGCCCGGTGGATGCAATAAATAGACGTGCGCAGTATCTCGACCTTCAGGATAAAAAGGCTTCTGCACGTACAAAGGCCCTTTGTGATCACAGGTTTTCAACACGGTACCGCGAGTTGTTTGACAAAAGCCTAAGGTCAGAAACGCATGCCAGTGAGAAGCTTCCCCCGTCACTGGCATGTTTGTTTCTGGCAGCGGCTTTTGGTCGTATTGTTCTTCCAAAGCAAGATTATGTTTATTATTCATTGATGCCCTATAAGCGTCTTTCGCGTGGCTGCTGATTCCAACCAATGCAAAAACTAGACCGCCAAATACTGCTTTATCAAAGTATCGTTAAGGTTCTCCATTTTATCCGCCGCAACAATACGTCCCTTTTCCATCAAACGAAATTCTTTACCCACACGACGGGCGAAGCCGAGCTTTTGCTCTACCAAGATGACGGTCAAACCTTCTTCCGCATTGAGCTTTAAAATCACATCGCCAATTTGCTTAACAATGTTGGGCTGAATGCCTTCGTTAGGCTCGTCCAAGATTAAGACTTTTGGTTCTAATACCAAGGCACGGCCGATGGCAAGTTGCTGTTGTTGTCCACCAGATAAGTCGCCACCGCGACGATGAAGCATGTCTTTCAATACTGGGAAAAGCTCGAAGATTTTCTCTGGGATGTCTTTCGGCGAGTCCTTCGTTCGCTTGCCTCGCACTGGCAAACCAATGCGCAGATTTTCTTCCACGGTGAGCATGGGGAAAATGTCTCGGCCTTGAGGGACGTAACCAATACCTGAGTAAGCGCGTTTTTCTGCGCTTTGCTTGTTTAGCGTTTCGCCTTCCATGGTGATCTCGCCACTTTTGATTGGCAACAAGCCCATGATGGCTTTTAGCAAGGTGGTTTTGCCCACGCCGTTTCGCCCCATGATGCAAGTAATCGAACCGGGGACTATCTCTAAATCCAAGCCCCAAAGAATCTGCGTGCCGCCGTAAAGTTGATCAACTTTGTTAATTGAAATCATGCCTTGGCTCCTGTTTGCGCTTTCTCGCTTGCTGCTTCTTCACCTGCGGCTTCTTCACCAAGATAGACTTCAATAACGTCTTTGTTACTTTGAATCTGATCCATCGTGCCTTCGGCCAACACAGAACCTTGATGCAATACCGTTACCGTGCGAGCAATACTGCGCACAAATTCCATATCGTGTTCGACCACAATAACCGTGCGTTCACCCGCCAGAGACGTTAGCAGTTCAGCCGTTCGTTCGGTTTCTTGTGCTGTCATGCCGGCTACAGGTTCATCGATCAACAAAAGTCTTGGCTCAGCCACCAGCAACATACCGATTTCTAACCATTGCTTTTGACCATGAGACAAGGCGCCCGCCAACATGAATCTATGCTTAGCCAAACCGATGGTTTTTAATACGTCATCAATACGGTCGATTTGTGTCGGTGTTAAACGCGAGAACAAAGTTGGCAATACGCGCTTATCAGTTTTAAGAGATAACTCTAAATTGTCGAACACGGTTTGCTCTTCAAACACGGTTGGCTTTTGGAATTTACGACCAATACCAAGCTGGGCAATTTCAGCTTCGTCTTTATTCAATAAGTTGTGATTTTGCCCAAAGAACACCGTGCCTGAATCACACTGAGTTTTGCCAGTAATCACATCCATCAAGGTGGTTTTACCCGCGCCATTAGCACCGATCAAACAACGTAATTCACCGTCGTTGATATAAAGATTAAGGTTGTTTAGCGCCTTAAAACCATCGAAGCTCAGGTTCAAATCTTCCACATAGAGAATCATATTGTTGTCGACATTGACGGCAGCTTGCTCTGGCGCTAGAAATGGCCATACCTGATCGCGACGAAAAAACTCTCGGGTGCTGTCTAACGTTTTAGAGGGTAAGGTACTCATGCTTGCGACTCCTTATTCATAACTGTATTTCGCTTGGCCTTTAGCTGCCCATACAAGCCCATCAAGCCTTTTGGTAAATACAAGGTAACCAGAACAAACATGGCACCCAAGGCGAACAACCAAGCATCCGGCATAATCGCGGTAAAACGGGTTTTCGCGTAGTTCACCAACAAGGCACCGATCACCGCACCAATCAAGGTGCCACGACCACCCACCGCTACCCAAATCACCATCTCGATAGAGTTGATAGGAGAAAATTCACCAGGGTTGATAATGCCGACTTGTGGTACATACAAAGCACCGGCAATGCCTGCAATCACAGCGGAATAGACAAACAACCATACCTTGTATCTATCGGTACGATAACCAATAAAACGTGAACGAGATTCCGAATCACGAATCGCCAACACCACCTTGCCAAGTCGAGAGGACAAGATCTTCTGGCTAACCACGAAGATCACCGCCAGCAAAATCGCTGTGATCAAAAACAAAGCCACCCGTGTGCTGTCAGCTTGCAGACTGAAACCAAGGATTTCTTTAAAATCGGTCAAACCATTATTGCCGCCAAAGCCCATTTCGTTGCGGTAGAAAGCCAGCAACAAGGCATAGGTTAAAGCTTGCGTCATGATGGAAAGATAAACGCCAGTTACACGAGAGCGGAACGCCAACCAACCAAACACAAAGGCTAAGAGACCGGGAACCACCACCGCCATCAACATGGCGAACCAGAACTGATCCATGCCCAGCCAAAACCATGGCAATTCTTTCCAATCCAAAAACACCATAAAGTCAGGCAGCAAAGGATTACCGTAAACACCGCGATCACCGATTTGGCGCATCAAATACATGCCCATCGCGTAACCGCCCAAGGCGAAAAATGCCCCATGTCCTAAACTCAAAATGCCGCAATAACCCCAAATAATATCCACCGCCAACGCCAGCATGGCGTAGCACAAATACTTACCTAAAAGCGTGATGGTGTAAGTGCTGACATAGAAGATCGAGTCGGCGGGTAAAAACAGATTCGCGGCCGAAGCCAAAATCGTTACACCTAATAAAATCACCACAAATGGCAAAGTGTGTTTGCCCGTCGAGCGCCCTTCAGAAAACCAAGCTGTAAGACGTGTCATTCTGCCGCCCTCCCTTTTTGTGGAAAGAGTCCCTTAGGACGTTTTTGAATAAAGAGAATAATGAACACCAACACCAGAATCGCTGCGAGAACCGCACCAGTGGTTGGCTCAAGAAATTTCGTCGCGATACCCAAAGTGAAGGCCGCAACCAAGGTTCCTAACAAGTTACCCACACCACCGAACACCACCACCATGAAAGAATCGATAATGTAAGATTGTCCCAAGTTAGGCCCTACGTTGGTCAATTGGCTCAACGCCACACCTGCAATACCCGCGATACCAGAACCCAGACCGAAGGTCATAGCATCCACCCAATTGGTTTTCACACCCATGGCTTTTGCCATGTTGCGATTTTGCGATACCGCACGAACGTTTAGACCAAGGGGAGTTTTCTTCAATACAATCACCAAGACGATAAATACCAGCAAGGCAAAAGCAAGAATGTACAAACGGTTCAACGTCAAAGACAACACTGGGTTTATTTCCCAAGAGCCGCTCATCCAGCTAGGCGTAGAAACTTGACGGTTAAGCGGTGAGAAAATCGTCCGCACCAATTGCTGCAAGATCAGACTAATACCGAAAGTAGCGAGCAAGGTTTCTAATGGACGACCATGCAAGCGGCAAATCACCAAACGCTCGATCAACACCCCCATCAAACCCGACACCAAAAAGGCAGCAGGAATCGCTACCCAAATTGAATAATCGATGTAATTCGGCATCATCAACTGCACCACGTACGTCGTGTAAGCGCCGAGCATAATCATTTCGCCATGGGCCATGTTAATAACGCCCATTACCCCAAAGGTAATCGCCAAGCCAATAGACGCCAGCAACAACACAGAGCCAAGGCTTAAACCAAAAAATAACTGATCGACAAAGGCAAAACGATTCGCCCGTTGTGCGATTTTTTCTAAGGCGATATTCGCAGCACTCACCACCGCCGTATTGTCATCACGAGTTAAGGTAGTCAGTAGGTTTCGAACATCGTTTTCTAAACTAGAGGAAAGCTTTTCAATCGCAGCGATACGGTTAGACGCTGCCAATTCCGTTTGTGACGCAGTATTCATAGCCAACGCCAATCCCATAGCGTCTTTTACTTTTTTATTGGTCTCGTTCGGGTAAAGACCTTCTAACACTGCCACTGTGCTACCATCTAATTTGGACAGTAATTCGCGTACGGCATTTTCACGCACGCTTGGCGATTTGGAAGTAAGTTGAATACGGGCAATGGCGTTACGCAAATACCCACGTAAGTTATTGTTCACACGGATTTTGTCGACATCACGCCTATCAATGCCAGCGTTGATTTCGTCAGTAAATACGTCTTTGTAATAAGTTTCGCCGTTGCTTTCGAATTCACCAATGACCTTTTTTTCTGCCTTGATGTAATACAAGTTACCGTTTAGTAAGGTGCGTAGTAGCGGCAGAACGGTTTCATCGGATACGGCTTCGATTCTGACTAAAATAGGCTCCATGTCTTTGATTTTGGCTTCGCCCAACTCTGCAAGCAAAGGGTCCAAAGAAGCCGGTTCAGCCGCATGAGTAGAAAGGGAAAAGAGCCCAAAAAGACAGCAACAAAGCGCAATGCAATGTCTCAAGGTGATACGTCTCAAGGTCATACTCCAAGTGTCGTAGGTTTATTGCGATAGCATTCAAAAACACAACGCTAAAAAGAAGTTAGAAGCTTGTTCGAAGGTAAAAAATAACTCTCTGGCTAACTCGCTAATTAGCCTGCTAGACAGAGAGTCGAGGTTACCCCTGGGAATGGGTCAAATTAGTAATTCTGACCAGAACATGTCTTAGTTTTGGTGTTGTAGTTACCGCACTTGATCGGCGCCGTCCAATCTGAAATCAGATCTTTAGAACCAGGTAAGAAGTCAGACCAAGCATCACCTGCAACCACACCATCTGTTTCCCAAACCACTTCAAACTGGCCATCGTCTTGGATCTCGCCAATCAGTACAGGCTTGCTCAAGTGATGGTTTTTGTTCATTACTGCAATACCGCCAGTAAGGTTTGGTGTTGTTTGACCGATCATGGCTTGCTCAACCGCATCAACATCCGTTGTGCCCGCTTTCGTTACCGCGTTTGCCCACATTTTGAAACCGATGTATGTCGCTTCCATTGGGTCATTCGTTACGCGATCAGGATTTTTTGTGTATGCATGCCAAGCCTTGATGAAGGCTTCGTTTTCAGGCGTGTCTACGCTTTCGAAATAGTTCCAAGCCGCCAAGTGACCAACCAACGGTTTCGTATCTAAACCAGAAAGCTCTTCTTCACCCACAGAGAAAGCCACCACAGGGATGTCTTCAGATGAAATACCTTGGTTACCCAATTCTTTGTAGAAAGGCACGTTGGCATCACCATTGATGGTAGAAACTACTGCTGTTTTCTTACCTTCGCTACCGAATTTTTTGATGTCAGACACTATCGACTGCCAATCAGAATGACCAAATGGCGTATAGTTGATCATGATGTCTTTAGCAGCAACGCCTTTACCTTTTAAGTAAGCTTCAAGAATTTTGTTGGTGGTACGTGGATAAACGTAATCTGTTCCGGCTAGCACAAAACGCTCTACGCCAAGATCGTTCATCAAATAATCCACCGCAGGAATCGCCTGTTGGTTTGGCGCAGCCCCTGTGTAGAACACGTTTTTAGACGACTCTTCGCCTTCGTACTGAACTGGGTAGAACATCAAACCGTTCAACTCTTCCAATACAGGCAATACCGATTTACGAGAAACCGATGTCCAACTACCAAAAATCACATCCACTTTGTCTTTGGTTAATAACTCACGACCTTTTTCTGCAAACAATGGCCAGTTTGATGCTGGGTCAACCACCACAGCTTCGATCTTCTTACCTAGCAAACCACCCTTTTTGTTTTGCTCATCCACCATCATCAAGACAGTGTCTTTAAGCGTGGTTTCAGAAATCGCCATCGTGCCAGACAATGAGTGCAACACACCGACCTTGATTGTGTCTGCTGCTAGCGAAGGAAGCGCAATAAGCGTTGCACCAGAGAGCACAATCGCAGATGTAAGCGTTTTGATTTTCATAGTTGGAGCCGTCCTATTGTGATTTATAATATTGTTGAGTCTTCAGGTGAGGTTTTTAGAAAACGTTCTAACACCTCAAATCCGTAGAGCCAGTATTAAAAAATCATCGATAGAAAGGTATGCGCGAAATGACTTACGGGGATACGTCAAATGACGTATACGACGTTTTTGTTCCCTCCCCTTTCTGCAAGCAAAGGGGTCATACCCCTTTTCCCCCCGATCTTGCCAATTGTAAGTAGGTCGCGGCTTTAGCCCGACGCGGAATTTAAGTTCCATTCGAACGCTTTGTATTCCCAACCTTTATTCCGCTCTTAAATTCAGGAAAAGGCTGGGCGTGTAACTTTTGTCCGGTGCCTAATAAAAGAACGCGCAAAAGTAACCAAAAGGTCTCTTTAAGAGAGATTGCCTCGTAAACCCTTTTGTATAGATGTTTGTCTTCTGACCTAACGCACAGAAGGCATAGATTGTTTTATCTGTTGTAAGGAAGGATATTTTTAACTGACCCTGAAGCTCCATAAGGTCGCGCAACTTCGTCGCGTCGAACTAACTTCTTCGGTGATGCAACTCTTTCGTAGGGCGCGATTAGGGAGGTACGACCGTAATCAGACGATTTAAAGCAAAGCTTTCATTTTCTAAGGTAAGTCGTCCTTTAAGGCGACATCAAGGTTTGTAAGCTAAAAACTGGTAGCTAACTAGAAAGTCTTTTAGTATCAATGACTATTATTGAGTCGGTCACAGCAGCTTTGTTATAACGAAAAATCATTCACCCATTATATTAGGTCAATATTTACTACTATCTTAAAGGAGCAAGTTCATGCCAATAGTAACTATCCAACAATCTCCAGGTCGTAGCAAAGAGCAAAAACAATTATTGATTCAACGAATTACTGAAGCATTTGAAGAAGCCTATGAATTACCACCTGAAGCCATTACAGTATTTTTCCAAAACTTCAATGATGAGCATTGGGGCAAAGCAGGCAAATTGCATTGCAATAGAAAGTGACATTATCGTCCACTCATTGTGTTGAAGAAACAGCAATAGGATCTTATATAAGCGGAGCGTTGAAATGATTGAGAATGCAGTACTTCCACCCTATAAAGGATCGTGTCTTTGCGGTGCAGTAAAATATTCTGTTGATAAAATCGAAAAGGAAATGGCGCACTGTCACTGCTCAATGTGTCGAAAATTTCATGGCGCGGCGTTCGCGACCTTTGGTGAAGCTCGTGCAGAGAATTTTCATTGGCTGTCGGGCAAAGAAAACTTGAAAGAGTATTTGGGCGTCAATGGTAGCAAAAGACTATTTTGTAATAACTGCGGTTCAAGCCTTGTGTTTATGTCATCAAACGACATCGGAGAGTGTGTAGAGTTCTCACTGGGAACTCTAGATTCAGACATACCAAACAGACCCGATGCCCATATATTCATGCATTATTCTGCTTGTTGGAATCCGGTGACAGACGGTTTGCCGCAATATTCAGAAGGCAGAGGCAGTGCCGAAAAAACATAAAGATTAGTTTCAGTTACGGTCTTCTGATTTCCATTCAAACGCTTTGTATTCCCAACCTTTATTTCGCTCTTTAATTCCGACCGTAATCAGACGGTTTAAAGCAAAGCTTTTATTTTTTGTGGTCGTCTTTTTGAAGATAAAGCAATCAGCTTTAACTTAAATATCATCTGGCTTAAACAATAAACTGTTGTCGTATTTTTGCTTTTGTATTTTGTCGCATTTTTGCATACACTAAGAGGCAGTTTCAGGAGGCGTGGTATGACTATATTAGATAAAGTAAAAACGAGAGTAAGGCGTTCTAAGCGTTCTGTATTTTTACGCGCTGATTTTACTGATATAGCAGATTACGACCAAGTAGGACGGGCATTACGTACTTTAGTCCGTGAAGGTAATGTGATGAAAATAGGCTACGGATTGTACGTTCGCGCTAGAGAAAACCGTATCACTGGCAAGCTAATGCCAGACAATCCAGCTGGGACGGATGGTGTTATGATCGAAGTGATGGAAAAGCTTGGCGTTGAATACCAACTGGATGAACTTTCTTCCATGAACATGGTTGGCGAGAGTACACAGATTCCAGCCAACATCAAAATCCGCCCCAAAAGTCAACGTTTTAAACGCAAAATCATAGTAGGAAACCAACGTGTCAACGTTGCTTAACTATTTCGCTCATCGAGCAAGGCTTGCCAACCTTCTAAACCATCTTTTAACCCTAACTGAGTGCTCAAACCTTCCAACGCATCCAATCCTCGTTTGAGTCCAATCGAAGAGGCTATTTGGTAAGCATCCAGCCAAGTGTTAATGGCTTTATCTCGCTGGTTATTCTTATAATAGATATGACCTATATTAAATAAGGTATTGCACAGGCCTGCTTTATTGTCAATTTCCTTTTGAATCGCCAAAGATTGTTCTAGGTAGCTTGATGCCGTGTCTTTGTCTCCTTTGGAAAGAACAATGGTTGCCATATTATTCAGGGTAATGCTTTTTCCTACTTTATCGCCTATCTCTTCTTTTATCTTTAAAGATTGTTTTAGGTATCTTAATGCCGTGTCATTATCACCTTTGGCCTTATAAATTTGCGAGATATTATGCAGCGCAACGCCTACGCCAGCTTTGTCGCCGATTTCTTCTTTAATCACTAAGGATTGCTCAAAGTAACTTAATGCTGTGTCTTTGTCTCCTTTGGAAAAAGCAATATCTGCCATATTATTCAACCCTCCTTTATCGCCTATTTCTTCTTTTATCTTTAAAGATTTTTTTAGGTAACTTAGTGCCGTATCAATATCTCCTTTATCGCTGTAAATTCGCGAAAGATTATTCAATGTAGTGCCTTCACCAACTTTGTCACCGATACTCTCACTAATATTTAAGGATTGTTCTAAGTAGCCTAATGCGATGTGGTAATCGCCTTTGGCTTTATATATTTGAGAGATATTATTCAGTGTAGTGCCTTCGCCAACTTTATTTTCAATACCTTTGTATATGTTTAATGCCTTTTGCAGAGGCGGTAGAGCCTTGTCGTAGTTTGATAGGTGGAGATAAATAATAGCCATCTGGTTTAACGCAGTTGCTTTCGTATAATGATTGCTGGTTTGTAGTAGCGCCGGTAGCCAAGTTTTAAGTGGAATGAGGTAATGGCAATGTAAGGTGAGTTGTTTGACGATACGAAGGGCGACATCATGCTGAATAATTGACTCTTCTTCATTTAGACTGGCGTTGAGTAAGATTTTCCACCATGTGAAAGCAGTTTTATTATCAGGGTAGTCAATTGCGCAGCGATGTAGACTTTGTTGGGTACTGTTTGGGGCGAGTTTTAATGCGTGTATGAGTATGCGACGCTTAGCGGCTGTGGGTTTATTGGTTGGGAGAGTATAGTGTTGTAATAGGAAGTATTCCCCAAGAAGATCAGGTTGTAAGTAACCACCTTGGTGACCAACTAAGATTTCGATGCTTTTCATTGCACTTTCTATTTCTTTTTCTGACCCGATTAGCTGACAGGCAAGTAACGTTTGAATGTTATCTTCTTCTTTTTCCCAATCAAACCCACCTATTAATGTGGCAAAGGCGAGTAGGTCGATAGCTTGGTGGTATTGTTCTTGTGAAAGGTCTGCAAGTAGGCGCTTCCACGCGGCAATTTCCCTTTGGTAGATATTGTCCAATAAATCTAAATGTTGCCATTGACGAATGTCGGAAAAGGAATTGTATGCCAGTGCAATTGCTACCATGCCTAAAAACAGAGGACTGCCTTTTGTAGTGAGTTCATGAATTGTTTCCCAAATCGCGCTGTCTTTTTCAGGAAGTTTGTCACTGGCATCTAAGCTAGATAAAAAGCTGGCAAGCGCTGTTTGTTGGTCCGTTTTATTCAACGGCATCAGTTCAAGTGGATCAGATTGTGTATAAAAAGCATTTTTTCGAACTAAGGCTGCGCTAGATCCTGTGGTAAGGTGTTCCCACCAAGCTTGATTTTTGAACTCCCTTTCTAATATTAAAATTCGCACAGGACAGAGATAATCGTCTTTATGTTGAATTACATGGTCTAACCAATTAGCGATTTGTTTACTATATGAAGCCGCATAATCAATAACTATAATCGTGGGTTGTAACGGCGCCCATTTATGCAAAGCATCATGTACATCGAGTTTTGAGGCGTGTAAAAAACCCACCTCCCAAAGGTAATCATGACGAGCAATGGATTCTAAAGCCAAACGACTTTTACCTATCCCACCTGCACCAGATATGGCCCACCAGCTAAACATGGTTTCTTGATCATAAAATTCGTCAAGTCGATTTAGCTGAGCATCACGGCCAATTAAATCGGAATGTTGCTTAAAGTAGGTCAACCAAATAGCACTGCCTTTTTCTACGTTTTCAGCTTGGGATTTGAGCTGGTCAACGGACTTCAAATCTAAATCGAATGAAAGCAAATCAATAAGGTGATGTAGATTATTACTAATACCAAGTTGTTGCTGATGGTTTTTTTCTTGTGCCAAAAGTAGATGCACTAGACCTTGTTGTTCAGCATTAAGTTGAGTCCAACTTGGTGTTGCTTGTAGCTGCTTTAACTGTTCAGGGTCGGCTACCTGCATAGCGCTTTGATAAGTCTTATCTGTACGAGTTTTCAACGTATCGAGTAACGTGCGGCTCAACTTTTCATACAAGGGTCTGTGGGATAAATTATCATGTAATTTATTTATCCAAGACTGAGCTACCACTTTCCCAAGTTGAGACAGCCTGTTAAGCACAAAAGGAATAATATATTTTAGAGCAAGTCGTGAGGCGGCTTTGTTAATGCCATAATCTTCATGTAACCAATCAGCTAACAGCTTCACACTGTCTTTATCTGTAAAAAAAGCCTCGAATTTAGTGAGCTCTTCTATCACTTGATCGAAAGTTAAATCTACAGAAATATTTGCTTCGTTCTCACCTTGGTTTTCCATGAACTATCCATGCTTAAAATATGTTCTATATAAAGCTAACCAGTACTAAGGGCTTGGTCAACTTGCTTTTTATTAGAACGGACTAATTCATGCTAATTAAACGCCCTTTCTATTAAAGTCCACCAACAATACCAACGGCTTCGTCTTAGTAAAAACTACTATCACCTTAGAAGTCAGCCTCTTCCAACCACTCTATCAATCCCATCGCTCCGTCTTTATTTTTGGTTCTATCTGGGTAGATGAGGTAGTAGGCTTTTCTTAGGGGAAGTGTGATTGGGCTGAGTGTGATGAGTTGCCCTGTTTTCAGTGCGTTTTGGATGAAGAGTCCTTGGCCGAGTAGTAGGCCTTTGCCTTGTATGGCGGCGTCGATCGCCATGCTGAAGAGGTTGAATTGTGGGCCTTTGTTGGTTTTTCGGTTGCGGTAACCTGCGGCGGTTAGCCAGTCTTGCCAGTTGGGTAGGTATGGATTCTCCTCGCCCCAGTCGATATGGATCATTGGTTTTTCAAGTAATGCATCTAAATCCCCCTGTGCTATTCCGTTAACGAGTGATGGACTGGCGACCAGGTGTACTTCGTCTTGGAATAGAAAATCGTGGTTCAGTGATTTGTCTTGTTTACCAAAGCTGATGCTTGCATCACAGCGGCTCAAGTTGAAGTCTACCGATGTATGGCTGGCTTCCACTCGTATTTCTAGGTCTGGGTGTTGTTCCATTATGTGCAGTACTTTGGGCATTAACCACAAGCTCGCAACGGAGGGTAATGTGTGGAGTGTAAAAATCGTTTGCTGCTTTAATTGGTCTAAGCTGGCTTGTCCACGTTGCAGGTTTTCAATCGCTTGGTTGGCAAAGTATAGGTATTGCTGACCTGCTTGAGTCAGTTCCACACCCAGTTTTGAGCGTTCAAACAGCGTTGTGTCTAGATGAGATTCTAGCTGTTTTGTTTGTTGACTGACGGCCGCTGGCGTTATGCACAAGGCTTTTGCCGTTTTCGTAAAGTTGCCTGTGTACGCTGCGTTTATAAAAGTGATTAAGCTGTTCAGGTTAGGCAGTTTTAACATGATGCTCTCGTAGAATGAAGGCTGTGCAAAACGTGGTCACTTATTAACATTATTGTTAAGCAAAAATTAATGATGAGTGTATAAAATATTGATTTAACTGTTTTGCTAACTTCATTAATCTGGACGATATCCTTGGCAATATAAAAGATCAAAAACTAAAGGGGAACACTAATGTCGTTATGCAATATTATTAATGAGACAACTTACCCTATTGAAGATAATGACTTTAGAGAAGATTGTAAAAAGACTTTGGCAGAAAACGGGGCTTTGGTCTTGCCTGATTTCCTCAATCATAAGGCGATTCAAGCCGTTATTGAGGAAGGCGAGGCGAAGAAAGGTCTTGCTTGGTATACCAAGTCTACTCATAACGTTTACTTAACGAATGTCGATCCAAGTTATGATGCTGATCATGCGAGAAATAAGCAGGTCATTTCGTCTAAAGGCTGTATTACGGACGATCAAATTGATGGCGATTCGCCATTACGACGGCTTTATGATTCGGCTGTATTTCGAGCCTTTCTTGCCAGTGTGTTAGACGAAGAGGCGCTGCATAACTACGCTGATAATCTTTCGTCGATCAATTTGCATTACGCCAGCGAAGGCCAAGAGTTAGGTTGGCATTTCGATAACTCGTCATTTGCCATTACTTTGTTAATTCAAAAGCCTGAGAGCGGCGGTATGTTTGAATATATTGAAAACATGCGTGACGCAGATGCTGGAGAGATGAATTATAGCGGTGTTAGTGAGGTTCTCGCGGGACAGAGAAAGGTCAAAGAATTGGCAATCGAGCCCGGTGCTTTGGTGCTTTTCCGTGGTCGAAATGCCATTCACCGAGTCACACCAACACAAGGCGATACCACTCGTATGTTGGCGGTTCTCGCCTATAACTCACAGCCCGGAATTGCGTTATCAGAAGCGGCAAGCAAAACCTTTTATGGTCGAGTGAATTAAGGACAATACGAACGCTTTAAAGCGCTCGCATCATGACTTTGGCATCTTCGCCGTAACTCTCGTTTGCTTGTTGATTCGTCACTTCAACAAAGCCATGTTTTTGCCAAAACGGTACTGAAACCAATAAAGCGCTTTGGAAACCCGCTGTGGTT